>NZ_JANSIQ010000055.1:0-24615 GCF_047502685.1 Synechococcus sp. OH20
TCCCTTCTCTCCTTCCTCTTGAAACCTGTACCCTATTTTAAATTAACAGGCTGTATCTTCACACTTAAGGCAACACAGCCAAGAACTCAACAACGCCAACAAAACCTTAACCAAACTGGTCGAAGGATTGGCAGACGAGATTTCTCGGAAGTTACAGGCTACTCAAGCCGATCTCAAAGGGCTTAGATCTCGTCTTGTAGATAGTCACCAAGATTTGCTGCAAAGTTGGAGTAGGGATCTTCTGCAGGCTATATCTGTAAAGTTTTCCGAACATAATGAGCAGCTAAATGATCAGCGAGCCATCCTGGAAAACTTAGTGAAAGAAACTAAAGATATTTATCAGCGACTACGGATTGCTATCCAAAGTTCTCCCAGATTAGAGATATCTCAAACTACAGATCAGAGCTCTCAGAATGAGCAGGTTGCCAGTCATGAAACACCAGAGCCTAGGCTAACAGACGATGTACCGAGAGATAAAGAGGAGATCGCTGCCGCCGGTATATTAGAGGTCGACGTATCAAAGATAGAATTATTCTTAAGCTCAAAAAACATAAAAATCAAAAGCATAGATGTGAAAGAAAAAGAGGAAAAATTAGATCAAATAGCTGCCTTTATGGGCAATCGATATTCTTTGATTAAAAGATTCTATGGAATGATTAAATCAAATATGAATAGCGGAAACTCTTTCTCAATAAACCTTAAAGACGAGCCTCAACAAGTAATCAGCTCAACTTGCCAGGTTGCCAAAGAGTTACATGGAATCGCATTTTTAGAAGAGTACAGATACTTTAAGGCACCCAGGTATCTGTTGGTAGCAAGACCCAGTAGGTCGTCCCAAGCACTAAATTTTCTCTCAGGAAAATGGCTAGAGAGATACGTTAGGGATAAGCTGATCTGCCTTGCTGCAAGTCAAGCTGAAAAGATTGATTTCTCTTACATAACAAATGCTCAAGTTACTTTGCCGAATGGAGCTGATTTTGAAATGGATCTTTTCTTTCATATTAACGATCAATTCTACTGGGTGGAATCAAAGACAGGCGAGTACCAAGACAAAGTACAGAAGTACTCCAAGATTGCTTCTGACCTCGGTCTCCAGAAAAACCAAGTTTTCATGGTTTTAACCGATGTTAGCCAAGATGTAAAAACCAGTCTATCTTCCCTCTATCATTTATCAGTCATCAGCGTTGATGAGGTTGAGGCTACCTTTGAGGGGATCCTAAAAAGTCATCTTTGAGAAATCTGAAAGGCACCCAAGCGCATTAGCTCAAGCCACAATTTTGACAGCCTGCTCCACACACCACCAGGGATCCTCGGCAAAAGCCGGCATGGGCGTGCTGCCTGCCTTGCCCAAAATGGCCAGCCGAACTTCCCGATCCAGCCGGGATCCGGCCCCATAGGGATCCTCAGAGGGGGGTTCCAGTCTTTGTCCTAGGGGGGGCATCGCCATGATGCCCGGCTGCATACTGGTACTGCTGACCCAGATTTTGAAGCGATCCACCGCCATATCTGCGCCTTCGGGCAGTTGCATCTGGAGCAGGTAGCGGGGCCCAGAGCCGATCAGCAGGCTCTCGCTGGGGCGCAAACGAGCGGGCAGATCCGGTTGATAGGGGTAAACCAAATCCACGCTGTAGCGCCGCTCGTCAAAGACCACCACATAGACGTGCACGGGGGTGGGGGCTCTGTTGCGCAGGGCGATGGCGAGGTTGCGGCCTGCCTGGATTTGCACCTGTCCCTGGGGATCCCGCGGCAGGGGGCTCACTTCGGCAGGGGCAGAGCTGCTTGCCGGCGTTTCCAGTTGGAGAAACTCCACCTCTAGGATGCTGCTCAAAGCATCGGTGGCAGGTTGCAGGTTGAGGAGGTTGCCAAAAGCAGCCACGTGCTCCAGCAGCCGCACCAGCTTGCGGGGCAGGGCCTGTGGCTTTTTTACCGGGATCCGAAAGGCGGCCAGAGCCACTTCTTCCCCCCGCCGATAGAAGTGGTAGATGGCATCGGGCAGCATCTCTACCCGCAAGTCCGCTGCTTCCGGGTCAGTGTAGGTCAGAAGCGGCGAGGCCGGCAACGCTGCCAGCAACTCGGCAACGGGCATTTGGACTTGGCTGGGATCCGCACAGGTGAAAGCCACCCGCAACGGCTGAAATCGGACAGAGGACATGGGGGCAATCCTGCGAAAACCTGGGACGGAGTCTGGCGAGATCTCCTGCTCTATGCTGCCGGGCAAGCAAGCCAAGCTCTATATTACCCGCTCAGCTCCCCGCCCCTCGACCAGGCTGCAACACAGTCAGCTCCAACAGGCCCTAGCTCCGTGATCAAGCTTAACAGCCAGGGCAAGCGGAACCGATGCGGATCCCGGATCTCGTCTGCAAATGATCTCTCAATGGTCTATTCTTGATCCTGTTGTCGGGTTTGTGGCTGGAGTGGAGCCGACCTCTCCTCTTGACTAGCTGATCTAAGGAGAACCATGTTTAGCAAAGCTTTTTCTTTTCAGAAGGTGCTGCTGCCAGGGCGTCATCGGTTGTTTGTCCTGTTCTTGGCTGCCTTGATGGCTGGGCTGAGCTGGGGGCTGGCTCCAGCGTTTGCGGCCAAGGATATTCCTGCGGTGGCTCTGTCGCCCACTGAGTCCATTACCTTTACCGAAGCACAGTTAGCCCGAGGCAAGCAACTTTTTAACAAAGCCTGTGCCCAGTGCCATGTGGGGGGCCAGACCTATCCCAACCCAGATGTGAGCCTGAAGCTTTCGGATCTGGAGGGGGCAACTCCTCCACGGGATAATGTGCTGGCGATTGTGGATTACATCAAAAACCCGGTCACCTATGACGGGGCCGAATCCCTGGTTGAGTATCATCCCAACACTCAGCTTCTGAGCGAGTATCCTCGCCTGCGCAACCTCACCGATGAGGATCTGAAGTTGATTGCCGGCTATATTTTGGTGCAAGCCAAAACCTCCCCCGGCTGGGGCGGCACCAAAAGCGAAAGCCACAGCGACCTGTCGGCCTACCTCTGATGCTGCGTCTGGTTCGGAAGTTGCTTATGGGTTGTCGGATCCCGTCCCGCCTCTGGATCTGGGTCGGGATCCTGGCTGTGCTGGGGCTTGCCAGCCCGGTGGCGGCCCGCATTGACCCCTACGTGAACCAGTATTTGCGGGTGAGCGGCCCGGTGGAATTACCTCTAGACGCCACAGGGCGCACCCTCACCTTTACTCCAGAGCAGCTCACGGATGGCAAAAATCGTTTTCAGTCCGCCTGCTTGAACTGCCATGTGGGCGGCTCCACCCTGCCAGCTCCCAACATTTCCCTCTCCTTGAAGGACTTGCGCGGTGCCACCCCACCCCGAGATACGATTCAAGCTTTGGTGGAGTATCAGAGGGATCCCCGCAGCTACGATGGCTCGGATTTCAGCTATGGATGCCGCCCCGTGCCCCCTTCCTGGATGGACGACGAAGCCCTGAAAAATCTGGCTGCCTTTATTCTCAGAGCGGCTCAGGTTGCCCCCGGCTGGGGATCCCATGAGTTGATCGATGTCGGTTGAGGGCTGCCAACTGAGCTGATCCCGGCTCTTTTTCCCCAGACCACCATGCCCAGAGGACACGCGCGCCCTGGGCCGTTTGTACCCAGAAGCGGATTGCCGGGATATCTGGGTGGACCCTGTACGACGCCCCCAGAGCCTTGGATCGATGAGAGCTCAGTACAAAGACCGATGTTCTGCTTTTGGCAGTGGGATTAGCCTAGAGGTGTTGCAACTGCGATGTATGGTGAGCAGCTTTTCCCCTGCCCAATCGACCGAACTCAAGATGCCGGTAACGGTTGGCATCCCCGTTACACCTGCTGCGGATCAGGCTGAGGCTGGCCACCTACTGATCGTGGATGACCAGCCCTACAGTCGCCTGTTGCTGGGGGATCTGTTGGAGAGCATTGGCTATCGGGTCAGCGAGGCCGAAAGTGGCCATCAAGCCCTGCAGATGTTGCAAACCTTCCAGCCGGATCTGATCTTGCTGGATGTGATGATGCCGGGGTTGGATGGGTTCGAGGTCTGTCGCCGCATCAAAGCTGATGAGGAGACGCGCCTGATCCCGGTGGTGTTGATCACAGCGGCCAGCGACCGCACAAATCGCGTGCGCGGCATCGAGGCTGGAGCCGATGATTTCTTGAGCAAGCCCTTTGACGAGTCGGAATTGTTGGCGCGGGTGCGTTCCCTCGTTCGCCAAAAGCACCTCAATGAAGACTTGGATCATGCTGCCCAGGTTTTGTTCGCCATTGCCCGCAGCGTAGAAAGTCGGGATCCCACCACTGGGGATCACTGTGAGCGCCTGGCACAACTGGCCAAGAGCTTCGGCGAGTTTCTCCAGCTACCCCGTCCCCTGATCAAGGTGCTGACCTGGGGAGGCTACCTGCACGACATCGGCAAAGTGGGCATACCCGATGCCATCTTGGGTAAAACGGGCAAACATACGCCGGCAGAGTGGGAAGTGATGAAATCCCACGTCTTGATCGGAGAGGAAATCTGCCGCCCGCTGCGCACCATGAAGGATGTGCTGCCCCTCATCCGTCACCACCACGAGCGTTGGGACGGCAGCGGCTATCCCGACGGCCTCAAGGGAGAAGAGATTCCACTCGTGGCCCGCATCTTCCAGATTGCCGATATCTACGACGCCCTTACCTCGGAGCGACCCTACAAGCGAGCCTTCACCGTTCAAGAGGCCATGGGCATCCTGCGGGAAGAGACGGCAAGGGGATGGCGGGATCCCTACTTGGTGGAGCGTTTCTTTGAGTTTCTGCAATCGCGCCTGCCGGATCTGAAGTAGGCTGAAGAGGGTTATTTGTGTTGTGTTGGCAGGATAGAGCCTTTTGCTGGGTGCCGATCCGTTGCGTCGTTGCGTAGGCTGTCGCCAGTTGTTTCCTCGCTCGCAATTGTGGCGGCTGGTTCGACAATTTGACTCCCACCAAGTGCTTTTGGATCAGGGTATGGGGCGTTCTGCCTATGTCTGTCGCCGGCTAGAATGTTTGCAGGCAGCCCGACGCAAGCAACAGATGAGCAGAGCCCTCAAAGCACCTGTGCCCGATTCGGTGTTTCAGCGGCTGGAGCAGCAACTGCTGCGCGATTCTGAGGCCCAAGGCCCCTGGGAAACATCACCTCCGGAGGCCAGTGCTTCAGACAAAACCTAGGCAGCTCCAGAATTGGCCAAGGTAAGATATTGAGACACCTTTTTAGGTTCATCCAGTTGTGAACTACACGGCAGCCCCTCTCAACTGTCAGAATGGGGGTTGGCTGGGTCGGCCGAGGCTGGTCTGTATGAGCCGCAGAAAGGTTATTCTAAAAGCGCTGTTGATGTTGGTTCCTTCCCCGGTTGTCTTAACTTTATGTCCTCTGCGGATGTTTCCAAAGCAGCTTCGGACTTAGATTCCCTCCAGTCTGCGTCCTTGAAGGATCGCCGAGACGCTGTCGATGTACCGGAGGAAGCGCCCACACACCCAACAGGTTCAGTCCTACTCACTAATTATTTGGATAGTAAAACTGACAAGTAGAAAGGAGCAGAGGCTAGCAGACGAATGACCGATAAAGTTCGACTTTATGACATTGCCCGGGAAATGGGGCGCGACAGTCGGGATGTGTTGGAGGTTTGTGAGCAACTGGGGATCCCTTTCAAAACCCACAGCAGCACCATTTCTCCGGAGCAAGCCGAGTTGGTGCGCAGCAAGCTGGGCGCCCCCCGCATTGTGAAACCTTCTCAGCCCCGGCCCAAACCCCAATGGGACAACCCGCCGCCGGAGCCTCCTGCTGAAGCCAAAGCCAGTGAGCGCCCTCCCCAGAAAGGGCCCGGCACCGCCAGCGCGATCGTCGGCATTCGCCGCCCTGCACCTGCTCAGCAGCAAGCCCCAGTTGGCGAGGCCAACCCCGCTGCCGCTCCGCCGGCTGCCAAACCTTCCCTGTCTCGACCTGAGCGAGTCTCCGCCGGTGGCGCTCAGCTCATCGGCCCGCCGCGGCGACAAGTCAGCTCCCCTGCCCCTTCATCTGAGGCCGCCCAAAAGCCGGAGAGCCTGCCTCAACCGGCAGCTCCTCCCGTTCGCCCTGAGCCTACAACGGCCAAAGCCAGCAGCTCGGAACCCAGTCCTGTGCCCAAGCGCCCAACTGTGCTCACGCCCCCTCGACGAGCTGCCACCGAGACGGAACCACCGGCAGAGCGTCCTGGATCTCCGCAACAGGTTTCTGAGCTCCCTCGCCCCCCGGAAGCCCCATCCCTCAGCCGTGCCCCTCGGCCTGGAGAAGAGAAAGCGCCTTCTCATCAGCCTGCACAGCGCCCGCGTCCACAACTGGTGGGCGCACCCGTTCGTCCCAGCAGTCGCCCTGAGCCGCGCCCGCCGGCAGTCAAGAAGGAAGAGAGCTCCGGCAGCAGCAAAGCCGGTGAAGCTCCTCGTCCACAGCGGCGGATAGAACTGGTGGGGCCTCCTACCCGTCCTGTGGCCAAGCCAGCCCCCCTCGACCCGGATGCCGCCACTCCCTTGCCAGAAAGGATCCCTGAGGAACGCCCCACCCCGGTGTTGGCTGAAGCTCCCGTGCGGCCTGCTGCGCCCAAAATCAAGCGCAAGACGGTAGAAGAAGAGGACGAGGAACTGCAAGCCCTCGAACGACGGGCCAGCCGCACTCAGGCCAAGCGCAAACGCAGCCGCAGACGAGGGGAAGGAGACGGGGATGGCTTGGATTTGGATCCCATGGCCGTCATTTCGGCGGTCAAGCAGGCTGAGCTGAACGCCCTCAAGCCCTTGGCCCGTCCTACTGCCAAGCCTCCTTCCTATCGTCCACCTGCGGCAACGGCTGCTCCCACTACCCGTCCCCGTCCCGCTGCCCGCTCGCAGCAGCCATCTACCTCCGCCGAAGCCAACACTGCTGTTCGTGTCGGCGAGACGGAGTCCTTGCCGGCAGAGAAGGTGTTGCTCTTGGAGGGCAGCCTCACCGTTCAGGAATTGGCCCACCGCCTGCGTGTGGCCGAAACTGAGATCATCAAAACCCTCTTTTTCAAGGGGGTGATGGTGACCATCAACCAGGTTTTGGACGAGTCGCTGGCCGAGTCGGTAGCCACAGAGTTTGGGTACGAGGTTCGCCGGCCAAAGGCAGAATCCGAAGTCAAAAAAACCGAGATGCTGGACGTGGAGGACATCGACCATCTGGTCTTGCGTCCGCCAGTGGTGACCATCATGGGCCACGTAGACCACGGCAAAACCACCCTGCTCGATGCCATCCGCGACACCAAGGTGGCCCAGGGCGAGGCTGGCGGGATCACCCAGCGCATCGGCGCCTACCACGTGGATGTGGACTTTGAAGGCCAGAAGCGGCGCATAGTTTTCCTAGATACTCCCGGCCACCAGGCTTTTACCGCCATGCGCGCCCGCGGCGCTCGCGTCACCGACATTGCCGTTTTGGTGGTGGCTGCCGATGACGGGGTGCAGCCGCAGACGCTGGAGGCGATCAGCCATGCTCGTGCGGCCCAGGTGCCGATCATCGTGGCCATCAACAAGATCGACAAGCCCGGCAGCCAGCCGGAGCGCATCAAGCAGCAGTTGGCGGAACACGGGCTGTTGCCAGAGGAGTGGGGTGGGGATACACCCATGGTAGAGGTGAGCGCCCTCACTCGCCGCAACCTGGACGCCCTGCTGGAGATGATCCTGTTGGTGGCCGATGTGGCCGAGCTGCAGGCCAACCCCGACCGGCCCGCCCGCGGCACGGTGATCGAAGCCCACCTGGACAAGGCCCGCGGCCCGGTGGCGACTCTGCTGGTGCAGAACGGCACCCTGCGGGTGGGCGATACCCTGGTGGCCGGTGCCGTCTTGGGCCGGGTCAAGGCGATGATGGACGATCGCGGTCAGCGATTGCAAGAGGCCGGGCCATCTTCGGCGGTGCAACTGCTGGGTATGGATGAGGTTCCAGCAGCCGGTGACGAGTTTCAGGTTTACACCGACGAAAAAGAAGCCCGTCGCATTGCCCAAGAGCGGGCGGAGGCGCTGCGGCAAACCCGTTTGCAACAGGCGCTGCTGTCTCGTCGCGTCAGCTTGGGCAGCATTTCTGCCAAGGCCCAAGAAGGCCAGCTCAAGGAGTTGAACCTCATTATCAAGACGGATGTGCAGGGATCCGCCGAGGCCATCCAGACAGCGCTGCGGGATTTGCCCCAAGAGGAAGTGCAGTTGCGGGTGCTGCTGGCGGCCCCCGGGGAGATCACAGAGACCGACGTGGATTTGGCGGCGGCCAGCGACGCGATCATCCTGGGTTTCAACACCACCCTGGCTCCCGGCGCGCGGCAGGCTGCCGACGACAAGGGGGTGGATGTGCGCGAATACGACATCATCTACAACCTGCTGGACGACTTGCGGGCAGCGATGGAGGGCCTGCTGGAGCCGGAGGAGGTGGAAGAGCCCTTGGGCCAAGCGGAAGTGCGCATGGTGATCCCCATCAGCCGCGGTGCGGTTGCCGGCAGCTACGTGCTCTCCGGCAAGGTGCAGCGCAATGCTCTGGTGCGGGTTCGCCGCAAAGGGGAGGTAGTCTACCAGGGCCGTCTCGATTCTCTGAAGCGCTTCAAAGACGACGTGCGGGAGGTGGCCGCCGGTTTCGAGTGCGGGATCGGCATCGAGAAGTTCCACGCTTGGCAGGAAGGCGACATCATCGAGGTCTACCAGATGGTCACCAAGCGGCGGACGTTGGCTCCTGCCTAGTCGCAGCCGGTGGTAGAGTTTCAGGGATCCCAGCCCCAAGGGATCCCTGGGGAGAGTTTCCCCCCAAAGCAATGGAGAAAATCTTAAGTGGCCAGAGGGAGGAAATGGATGCAACAGAGCCAGAGACTGAGCCAGATGTTGTTTGTGACGCTGCGGGAGGATCCCGCCGAAGCAGAACTGCCCAGCCACAAGTTGCTGCTGCGGGGCTGCTTTATCCGGCGGCTCTCCCCGGGGATCTACACCTATTTGCCGCTCCTCTGGCGGGTGCTGCAGAAGATCTCGGACATTGTCCGGGAAGAGATGAACGCCATTGGCGCTCAGGAGTGTCTGCTGCCCCAGTTGCAGCCGGCGGAGATCTGGCGGGAATCGGGCCGCTGGGACGTGTACACCCAAGCCGAAGGGATCATGTTTGCCCTCAAAGATCGGCAGGGACGCGAGCAGGCCCTGGGCCCCACCCATGAAGAGGTGATCACCCTGCTGGCGCGGGATCTGATCCGCTCCTATCGCCAGTTGCCGCAGACCCTCTATCAAATCCAGACCAAGTTCCGCGACGAGATCCGGCCCCGCTTTGGCCTGATGCGTGGGCGGGAATTCATCATGAAAGACGCCTACTCCTTCCACGCCAACGAAGAGAGCCTGCGCCAGACCTACCAGGACATGTACCGGGCCTACAGCCGCATCCTGCGCCGCTGCGGGCTGGAGTTTCGCGTGGTGGATGCCGACGCCGGAGCCATTGGCGGGCCATCCGCGGCTTCTCAGGAGTTTATGGTGTTGGCCTCTGCCGGCGAAGACGAGATCCTCTACACCCCCGATGGCTCTTATGCCGCCAATGTGGAGAAGGCCGTCTCCCTTCCGCCACCGGCAGCAGACTCCCCCTACACCACCTTCCAGGTTCTGGACACGCCGGGAACCGAAACCATCGAGAAGCTGGCCGATTTCTTGAAGATCTCCCCCACTCTGATTGTCAAAAACGTCCTCTACCAAGCCCTTTACGACAACGGCCTGCGGGTGGTGGTGCTGCTGAGCATTCGCGGCGATCAAGAGGTGAATGAGGTAAAACTGGCCAACCACCTCAGCCGTCTGGCGGAGCGTTACCAGGCCCACAAATTGCTCACCCTCACCCTGGCGGACGCGGAGATCCAGAAAAGCTGGCAAGGGGATCCGATCCCGGTGGGCTACATCGCCCCCGACCTACCGGATAGCTGCCTGGGCCGGCAGAAACACTTTGCCCCTCAGATCTTGCGCCTAGTTGACCAGACGGCAGCCCTGCTGAAAAACTTTGTAACCGGCAGCAACCAGGTGGGGCGGCACGTGGTGGGGGCCAACTGGGGCGAGCAGTACCCTCTGCCGGAGGTGGTGGACGTGCGCAAAGCCCAGGCGGGGGATCGCTGTCTGCTCAACCCCGACCAGATTCTGGAAACCGCCCGTGGCATCGAGATTGGGCACATCTTCCAGTTGGGCCTCAAGTTTTCGCTGCCGATGCGGGCCACCTTTACCGACGAGCAGGGCGTCGAGCAGCCGCTGTGGATGGGCTGCTACGGCATTGGGGTATCGCGCCTGGCCCAGGCGGCGGTGGAACAATCCCACGATGCCCATGGGATCATCTGGCCGGTGGCCATTGCCCCCTATCACGTGGTGGTGGTGGTGCCTAACGTCTCCGACCCGGAGCAGATGCAGGTGGCGGAAAAGTTGGTGCAGGAACTGGCTGCTGCCGGCATCGAGACCCTCTGGGACGACCGGGACGAGCGGGCCGGCGTCAAGTTCAAAGATGCGGATCTCATCGGGATCCCTTACCGCCTTACCACCGGGCGCAGTCTTAAGCAGGGCAAGGTGGAATTGGCCGAGCGGGCCACCGGCCAAGCGGTAGAAATTCCCATTGAGGAAGTGGTGGCTACCCTGAAAGAGCGGATTGCTGCTGCCCTAGCCGTGCCAGCTTGAGTAGGGCTTTTGTCGTCACCAATGCTGAAAGGCAGCCTCGATTATCTATTGCGCGGCAAGAACATCCTGCTGGTGGTGGAAGCCAAAAAGGACGATCTGACGCGGGCTTTTGTCCAAATGGCGGTGGAGATGATCGCCCTGGCCCAGGTGGAGCCGCAAACGCAGATCTACGGCGCCGTCACCATCGGATCTATCTGGCAATTCGGACAGATCCTTGGGGATCCACAGACAATCCGACAAGACTTGACCTTGTACCGAGTACCGGAAGATCTGGAGAGCGTTGCCGGCATCCTCACGGCCATGGTAGGGGATCCCAGCCAACCATGAAACCCAAAACCCTCTGGTTTGCCCTGCAATTGATGGTGGCCGCTGCGGTTATCAGCGCGGCGATCAAATACGGTGGCCCCTATCTGGCCTTGCCGGAGACCCTGCCGGTGATCCTCGCCATGATCGTCTCGCCCACCTTGGTCATGGCCGGGATCCTGTGGCGCTGGCAACAGCGGTCTTCTCTTTCCCCAACCCGCGTCCAAGAGGCCCTGCCAACTGCAAACTCTGAGAACCCAAAAGTCTCTCAGCCGCCTTCCGATTGACCCTCACCCCCAACCCCTCTCCCAGCCCTCACCCCCAGCCCCTCTCCCAGAGGTGAGCCCTCACCCCCAGCCCCTCTCCCTCTGGGAGAGGGGAGCTTGGCCGCCACTGCCAGACCGGCAGGCCGACAACCTCAGTCCAACCAAGTGGACAGCCTACTGCTGGGTGAGGCGCAAGGTCACCGTCGGGCTGGTTTGGTTGCCAGAGGTGGCCGTGAGATTGATCTGATACACGGTGCCGGAGGCCGGAATGGGCGGCCGCACCGTAACGGTGAAGCGGCCTTGGGCATCGGCTTGCACGGTTTGGTTGGTCACCGTCTGTTGGGCGCTGATGATGCCCCCCAGCGAGGTCGAAGCCGTTACATTCACCCGCACGGAAGCATTGGGAGCCGTGGTGCCCTGCAGCGTAAAGGAAGAGCCGGCAACCCGATCCCCATCGCGCAAGTTGGTGATCTGGGGCAGCAGGCTGGAGGGGCTGATCGTCGCGGAAACCTCTTGGGTGGTGAGCCGCTGGATCCCCCCAGTAGCCCCCTCGATCAGGCGGGCCGGATGCTCTGCAGTCATAAAGCGCACCTGGCCGTTGTTTTCTAAGCGAGCGATGACGATCCCCTCACGGGTAGTATCCTTCGGCTCAATCAAGGCATTGACCACATAGGTGCCGCTGGAAACTTCCTGAGCCGGCAGAGTTTGCACCTGCCGTCCGTCCTGGACAAGGTAAACGGTTACTCGGCTGGAGGGAGTGCCCTTGACAGTTACCAGCAGGATCTCGCCCGCGGCCAAGGGGCGATTGCCGGCGTTGTGATCCACCAGGTCGATAGAGGCGCGGACGGGGCTACCCACGGTGAAGCTCCAGGTAACACGGCGGGTCACCCCCTGGGTGTTGGTGAACTCCAGCAGGACTTCCCGCCGTCCCGGCGGCAAGGGCTGGGCAGGACGGTAGGTGAAGAAATCCCGGGTAATCACCGACTCAGCAGTAACATCTTTGCCGTCCAGAAAAACCCGCACCGTCTCCGGGCGCACGCTGACCCCATCTTGGCTACGAAAAGAAGCCGAGATCGGCGAGGTGGGCTCCACATTAGTGGCCGCTTGAGCCGGGTTGGGATCCGTAATTTGCTGAGCCCTTGCCGGCAGGCCCGACAACCCCACAACAGCAGCGCCGATCAGCAAGGCACGGGGAAACCAAGAATACAAGTTATCGCTCATGAGACCATCCAAAATAAGGTTAAGCTGGCCTATAGGTGAGTAGCCCAGAGGCGGAGCAAAGTCAACCTAGACCTCCTGTTTGCATCCTGTCACAGGGGTCGATTGCTGTCGATACGCCTACACCTCCGGCTGGCTCTCCCCTAGACCCAACCCCAGTGTCAGATTTAAGTAAGGTTAACTGCCATCTAACGCCTAGGGCAAGGATGAGAAAGCAGCCGCGAAAGCCCAGAGGCTACATTTTGCCCGTTCAAGCTGGCATCAATTCACGAAAATAGCGCCTGTCTCTTGTAAATCGAGACAATGGTCGCCGGAGACATCGTTGACCAGGCGCACTTCTACGGTGATGACATTCAAGGGATCCACGCTCACCCGGTAGCCCACGGGGGACAACATCGGCGTGTTGATGGCCATGCAATTGGGGATGGGCAGGTTGCTCAGGCGCAAGGTTTCTCCGGCAGCCAGTTCCGATACGTTCTGGCGCGGATCGGTAAAGCCGTATTCCAGAGGCAGGCCGGTGCGATTGCGGATCACCAGCTCGGCAGGCAGGTTGGGGTTGAAGCGGGCCACCGGGCGATCGAAAACCGATTGATCCACACCCACCGGCAGGCGCGGCAGCGGCACCGTCTGAAAGGCAGGCTGAGCGACAGCACGGTGTCCACCCACCCAGGCTGACAAAGCGGCCATGATCAAGCCGATTCTTTTGCTTCGTTTCGCGTACCTCATGCTTCTGCCTCAGAACGCCCCTTGGACAAAATTGGGATGTCCTTCCTCGCCTGCTTGTATTGTTCCCAAAGAGGGCTGGCCGGGCCAGATGGCCGCTGTTTTTTCAAGGGTAGGCCCCAACAAGGGCCATCGCTGCGCCGCCCAGCTTAAGATCCCATGGGAGGAAGTTAACGCTGCAAAGGGAGGCATGGCTATGCCAGAAGAACCGGAAAAACCAGAGAAAAGCTACTCCTGGAAGGGCAGTGCCAACGCGGGCCGGGTACTGACGATTTTGGCCGTCGTGGGGGGAGTGGTCATTCTACTGGCGGGCTTCCTGCAGTAGGCCGAGCTGTCAGACCCAAAGTTGGCGCAAGAACATCCGCCTATCGCTGGAAGCCAACGTTTTCCCTGCTATGAAACTATGAAACAACTTTCTCGCTCCCTTCTCCCACAAGGGGAAAAGGGTTGGGGGAGCAAGTGTCTCAACCTTGCTTGAAACAACCGCAATGTTTTGCAAGTCCTGCTAACAAGTTGTCAGCCTTCGCTAAGTCTTGTCAAGTTGTGCCACCGTCGGGCAGCAAAAAAGACCCAGCAGGGATCCCTGCTGGGCTCAGGCCGGAGGAGCAAAAACCCTAGCCTAGGAGCTGACGAGCGGTATTGAGCACATTCTCCACCGTAAAGCCGAACTTCTCCATGCAGACAGGGCCGGGGGCGGAGGCGCCGAAGCGGTCGATGCCGATGGCCACCCCCTCAAAGCCCAGGTACTTGTGCCAGCCAAAGGTGGATCCCGCCTCGACGGAGATGCGCTTGGTAACATTGGGGGGCAAGACGGAGTCGCGGTAGCTCTGAGGCTGGGCCTCGAACAGCTCCATGCAGGGCATGGAAACCACCCGTACCGCTCGGCCTTCCTGCTGCAGTTGAGCAGCAGCCTTCACCGCCAGCTCCAGCTCTGAGCCAGTGGCAATCAAGATGAGCTCCGGGTTGGGAGCATCCACCACCACATAGGCCCCCTTGGCTACCCCCTCAATGGAGGTGCCTTCCACGGGGTTGACCGCCTGCCGGGTAAACACCAGCACCGACGGGGTGGACATGGCCTCGAGGGCCACCTGGTAGGCTCCCACCGTCTCGCGGGCGTCCGCCGGGCGGATGACGTAGAGGTTGGGGATGGCCCGCAGGGAGGCCAGCGTCTCAATGGGCTGGTGGGTGGGGCCGTCTTCTCCCAGAGCCACCGAGTCGTGGGTCATGACGTGCAACACCCGCGCCCGCGAGAGGGCCGACAGGCGGATGGCCGGCCGCATGTAGTCGGTGAAGATCAAGAAGGTGGCGTCGTAGGGAATGAGGCCGCCGTGCAGAGCCATGCCATTGGCGATGGCTCCCATGCCGTGTTCCCGTACCCCGAAGCGGAAGTTGCGCCCGTGGTAGGAGCCGGCCTGAAACTCCGGGATCCCCTTCAAGTAGGTCATGTTGGAATGGGCCAGATCGGCGGATCCCCCCAGCAGCTCTGGCACCGCCTTGGCCAGGGCGTTGAGACAAAACTTGGAGAGGTTGCGGGTGGATTCTTTGCCAGTTTCGGCAATGGGAGCCAACGCTTCTTTCCAGCCCGCAGGCAGCTCCCCGGCCATGATGCGCTTGAACTCGGCGGCCTCTTCCGGGTAGGCCTTCTCGTAGGCGGCAAAGCGCTCGTTCCACTCCGCCTCGGCTTTGGCCCCTTTATCGATGGCCTGGCGGAAGTGGGCCAGCACCTCGTCGGGGATGTAGAACTCCGGCTCCAGCGGCCAGCCGAGGTTTTGTTTGGTGAGCTTGACCTCTTCCGGCCCCAGGGGCGCCCCGTGGACGCTCTCGCTGCCGGCTTTGTTGGGGGATCCGTAGCCGATGGTGGTCTCGACGATGATCAAAGAAGGCTTGTCGGTGACCTCCTTGGCTTTTTGGATGGCTTCGGCGATCCCCTTCAGGTCGTGGTTGCCATCCTCCACTTTTTGCACGTGCCAGCCGTAGGCCTCGTAGCGCTTGCCCACATCTTCGGTGAAGGCAATTTCCGTACTGCCGTCGATGGAGATGTGGTTGCTGTCGTAGAGCATGATCAGCTTGCCCAGTTTGAGGTGGCCGGCCAGCGAGGCCGCTTCCGAGGCCACCCCCTCCATGTTGCAGCCATCACCCAGGATCACGTAGGTGTAGTGATCCACAATCGTGTGGCCGGGCTTGTTGAAGCGGGCCGCCAGGTGGGCCTCAGCAATCGCCAGCCCTACCGCATTGCCCACCCCCTGTCCCAGCGGGCCGGTGGTCACCTCCACGCCGGGGGTTTCAAAGTTTTCCGGGTGGCCGGGGGTTTTGGATCCCCACTGGCGAAACTGCTTGATGTCCTCCAGACTGACATCAAAGCCCGTCAGGTGCAGCAGGGCATATTGCAGCATGCAGCCGTGGCCCGCCGAGAGGACAAAGCGATCTCGATCCACCCACTTGGGGTTGCGGGGGTTGAACTTCAAAAACTGCTGCCAAAGCACATAGGCCATGGGTGCTGCCCCCATCGGCAGGCCGGGGTGGCCGGAGTTGGCTTTCTGAACAGCATCCACCGCCAAAAAACGAATCGTGTTGATGGCAAGTTGTTCCAGAGAGGGAGGAGCAGCAACAACCATGTGGGATCCCTATCGCTCGACATTCGCTTTCCAGTATGCCGTGTTTTGGGTCTCGCTTCCGAACCAGTGGGGATCCATCGAGCTGGGAATTGGCCTGGGCCGGTCTCGGCCGGGCAAAATGACAGGCTAAGCTGAGAGATACGCTTGCCGCCATTTCTGGTTGGAGGGTTTTCATTGAGCGCTGTTTCTTCGCCTAGCGGTAAACCGCCCTGGCTGCGGGCCAAAGCCCCCCAACGGGCCGGGTCTGTCCAGCAACTGCTGCGGGACTTGGGCCTGAACACGGTTTGCGAAGAGGCTTCCTGTCCCAACTTAGGGGAATGCTTTGCCAACGGCACCGCCACCTTCTTGATCATGGGCCCGGCCTGTACCCGCGCCTGCCCCTACTGTGATATCGACTTCACCAAACGGCCTTTGCCCTTGGATCCCACTGAGCCGCTGCGGGTGGCAGAAGCGGTGGAACGCTTGGGGTTGCGCCACGCGGTCATCACCTCGGTGAATCGGGACGACCTGCCGGATGGCGGAGCCAGCCAGTTTGTTGCTTGCATCACGGAAATCCGCCGCCGCAGGCCCCAGACGACCATCGAGGTCTTGATCCCGGATCTGTGCGGCAACTGGCAGGCCTTGGAGCAAATTCTCGCCGCCCGCCCAACGGTGCTCAACCACAACACGGAAACCGTGCCCCGCCTCTACCGGCGGGTGCGCCCCCAGGGGAACTACGAGCGCTCCCTGCGGCTTTTGGAACTGGCGCGGCAATGGGATCCCGGCCTCTACACCAAGTCGGGGGTGATGCTGGGCTTGGGAGAAGCCGCCGCGGAGATTTTGCAGGTGATGCGGGATCTGCGCCGGGTGGGCTGCGACATCCTCACTCTTGGCCAATACCTGGCGCCCAGCCCCAAACACCTGCCGGTGGAGCGTTATGTCGCCCCCGAAGAGTTCGACCACTGGCGGCAAGTGGGGGAAGAGCTGGGCTTTTTGCAGGTGGTGTCTTCGCCTCTAACCCGCAGCTCCTACCATGCTGAAGCCGTGCAAGACCTGATGCGGCGCTTTCCCAAAGGAGGATCGTGAGCCCCGATTCTCCGCCAAGCTAGACTGCTGAAAGCCCAAGGCTGGTCTGTTCTTGACAGCGCCAAGGGAACCCAATCATGGACATGAACAGGATCCGTCGTTTTACTGGCAGCAGCTCAGAAAATGGCTTGGTTCCTTCACCTCAGGGTTGGCTACAGCCCTTCCGCTGGCGGCTGCCCCTGGTCAGTGCAGAAGAGTATGCCGAGTTGGTGCTGGAGCTAATGCGGGAGTCTCGCCTCAGCCTCAACTACTTGATGTTGGTGCTTGGCTCCTGTGTCATTGCCACGTTGGGCTTGCTGGCCAATAGCCCGGCTGTGATCATTGGGGCGATGATCGTGGCTCCTTTGATGTTGCCGATTCGCGGCATGGCCATGGGGGCTTTGGACGGGAATGTAGTCTTGTTTCGGACAGGTATCCTATCTCTGACCGTGGGAACCGGAATTGGGTTGGGAGTATCTTTCCTGCTGGGGCGATGGGTAGGTCTTCCCAACTGGGGCAGCGAAATTTTGGCCCGCACTCAACCCAACCTATTGGATCTGGGAGTGGCGCTAGCGGCAGGGGGAATCGGCGCTTTTGCCAGGGTGCGCAAAGAGATCGCCGACAGTTTGGCAGGGGTGGCGATTGCTGTGGCGTTGATGCCGCCGGTGTGTGTGATTGGCTTAGGGTTGGCCCGTGGAGACTGGGAGATCAGCCTGGGGGCGGCGCTCCTCTATTCCACCAACCTGTTGGGAATTGCCTTGGCCTGTATGCTCACCTTTTTGGTGATGGGCTACGCCCCTTTGCACAAGGCCCGTTCTGGATTGGCTTGGGTGTTTGGCCTGGTGATGCTGTTGCTGGTGCCGCTGGCAACCAGTATGACCCAACTGCTGTATCAATCTCGGCTGGAATTGGCGCTACGAACCGCTCTGCTCAACAGAACCATTACATTCCAACGGGTAACCCTCTTGCGCAGCGAGTTTAACTGGGTAGCCGATCCGCCGGAGGTGGTGCTGTCGGTGCGAGCGGACGAGCCCGTCACACCGAGACAGGTGGCACTACTAGAAGAGTTTGTGGAAGCTGAGGTGGGTCGCCCTTTCACCCTGATTTTTCAGGTGGTACAAGACCAGGAGGTGCGCCGAGAAACGCTTGCCCCAGAGGAGCCTGAGGTGAACTCTCCAGAAACAACTTTCCCCCCCGATCAAAGGGAATAACTCTTGCCTACTAATTGGCGGATGGGCTGGTTACAGCGTCAGGGATCCCACCTTTTGTTCTAACAACTGGGCTAGATCTTGCAAGAAAGCTGCGGCGTGGGCACCGTAGATGACGCGGTGGTCGCAGGTGAGGTTAACCTGCATCTGGGAGCGGATGGCGATGGCTTTTTCCGGCGTGGCCACCACGGTGGGGCGAGCAGCACCAATGGCCAAGATGGATCCCTGGTTGGGAGGCAGGATGGCGTCGAAGCGATCCACCCCAAACATGCCCAGGTTGGAGAGGGTAAAGGTGCCGCTGTTGTACTCCTCCGGCTGCAGTTGCTTGCGCCGCGCCCGCTCCACCAGATCCTTCCAGCGGCGGGAGATCTCGTAGAGATCGATCCGGTTGGCCTGCCTGAGCACAGGGGTAATTAGGCCCCCATCTTCCATGGCCACCGCCACGGCGATGTTGATGTCGGCTTTGTAATGGATCCCGTTTTCGGTGTAGCTGGCGTTGAGGAGGGGGTGCTTTTCTAGAGTCACGGCCACAGCCTTGACCAAAAGGGCCGTCAGCGTTACCCCTTTGGGTTTTACCTGTTGGTAAAGCTGATCCAGGCTGTCAGTGGTGATGGTGTAGCCGACGTGGAACACCGGCACGCCCAAGCTGGCGTTCATGTTGCGCACCACCGCCGCCTGCAGGGTGCTCAGGGGAACCACTTCTCCCAGGGGCACAGAGACGGGGGGAGGAGTGACCGAGGAAGGAGCTGCCGCCGGGGCAGAGGCGGGCTGAGCTGCGGCCCGCTCCACATCTTCGGCTACGATGCGCCCACCAGGGCCGGAGCCGCGCACCGTGCGCAGGTCAACCCCCAGGCTTTCTGCCAATTTTTTCGCCCGTGGGGAAGCCAGGATGCGCTGGGATCCAGCTCCGTCGGAGCCACTTGGGGGCGTGGAGGGGGGGCTTGCCGCAGGCGCAGGGGTTGGCCGTTGAACGGTGGGGACAGAGGCCGCGCTAGGGGTAGCCGCCGGCGCAGCACCCTTAGAGAGGGCCTTGGCTCTCTCCTGGGCCTCGGCCAGCTCCGCTTCGGTTTCGGCAATGAGGGCGATGGGGGCGCCCACCGGCGCCGATTCCCCGGCTGGGATGAGGATGCTGGCCAGAATGCCGCTGTGGAAGGACTCCACATCCATGTCTGCTTTGTCCGACTCCACCACCAGGATGTTTTCCCCTTTCTCCACCCGGTCGCCGGGGTTCTTCAGCCAGGCAACGATCTTGCCCGTTTCCATGGTGGAGCTGAGGGCCGGCATGGAGAGTTCGTGGATCATGGCGGGGGTGGCAACACAGCAGAGAAGATTGTAACCCAGCAGACGGGATCCCGGCGCACTCCCCTAGTGGGCGCCGGCAGCTTCCGCCTCGGCCACCACCAACAGGGTTTTCAGCAGGGAATCTGGGTTGAGGCTGATGGAGTCGATCCCCTGCTGCACCAGAAAGCGGGCAAAGTCAGGGTAGTCGCTGGGGGCTTGTCCACAGATGCCGATCTTGCGCCCGTGGCTTTTCACCGTCTGGATCACCTGGGCAATCATCCGCTTGACGGCCTCGTGGCGCTCGTCAAAAAGGTGGGCCACCAGGGCCGAGTCGCGGTCCAACCCCAGGGTGAGCTGGGTGAGGTCATTGGAGCCGATGGAGAAGCCGTCGAAGATCTGGCAGAACTCGTCGGCCAGGATGACGTTGCTGGGCAGCTCGCACATGACGTACACCTGCAGGCCGTTTTCCCCTCGCACCAGGCCGTGGCGGGCCATCTCCTCCAGCACCTTGTGCCCCTCTTCGGGGGTGCGGCAGAAGGGGATCATCAAGATAACGTTGGTCAGGCCCATCTCGTCCCGCACCCGTTTCATGGCCCGGCACTCCAGCGCAAAGCCATCGCGGTAGCGGGGATCCGTGTAGCGGGAGGCGCCCCGCCAGCCAATCATGGGGTTTTCCTCGTGGGGCTCATAGCGGGATCCGCCCAGCAGGTGGGCGTATTCGTTGCTCTTGAAGTCCGACAGGCGCACAATCACCGGCTTGGGGTAGAAGGCAGCGGCGATGGTGGCCACCCCCTGGGCCAGCTTGTCTACAAAGTACTCCGGCTTGTCGGCATACTGGGCGGTGAGCTCCGCCAGGCTCGGCTCTTCCTTGACCGCCTCGTTGTAGTGGATCAAGGCCAGAGGGTGGATCTGGATGTGGTTGGCGATGATGAACTCCAGCCGCGCCAGACCCACGCCGTCGCAAGGGATCTCGCTCAGGCCAAAGGCTTTTTCCGGGTTGCCCACGTTCATCATCAGTTGGGTGCGGGGGCGGGGCAGCTCCTCTAGCGGGATCTCCGTCACCTCATAGGGCAATAGACCAGGATAGACGCGCCCTTCCTCCCCTTCGGCGCAGGAGACGGTGATGGGATCGCCGGAGCGGAGCACCTGCGTGGCGTTGCCGCAGCCAACAATGGCCGGGATCCCCAGCTCGCGGGCAATGATGGCCGCATGGCAGGTTCTGCCCCCCTGGTTGGTGACGATGGCGCTGGCCTTTTTCATAATCGGCTCCCAGTCGGGATCGGTTTTCTCCGTCACCAGCACCTCGCCGGCCTGGAACTGATCCGAGCGGCGCACATCCAAGATGACACGGGCTGTGCCCTGGCCGATGGCCTCTCCCACCGCCCGTCCCCGCACCAGGGGGTCGGGGCGCGCCTCCGTCTGCGTAAAGCGGTAGGTCTTGAGGCGGTTGGTGGCCTTTTGGGATTGCACCGTCTCGGGGCGGGCCTGGACGATGAACAGCTCGCCCGTGATCCCGTCTTTGGCCCACTCAATGTCCATGGGGGTGAAGCGGCCCCGCAGCGCCGAGTAGTGCTCCTCGATGAGGCAGGCCCAGCGAGCCAGCTCTAGGATCTCGTCGTCCTGCAGGGCATATTGGCGGCGTAGGCTCTCGGGGACGGGCACGTTTTTGGTGGAACGGGATCCCTCCTCGTCGTAGACCAGCTTCAGGGCCTTGCTGCCCAGCTTGCGGGAGAGGATGGGGCGCAGCCCCTGCTTTAGGGTAGGTTTGAAGACCACGTATTCGTCGGGGTTGACGATGCCTTGCACCACGTTTTCCCCCAGCCCATAGGCAGCGGTGATCAGCACTGCGTCTTTAAAGCCCGTTTCTGGGTCGATGGAGAACATCACCCCCGAACAGGCCAAGTCCGAGCGCACCATCTTCTGCACCCCCACCGAGAGGGCCACCTGGAAGTGGTCAAAGCCCTTGATCTGGCGGTAGGAGATGGCCCGGTCGGTAAACAGGCTGGCAAAGCAGCGGTGGCAGGCATTCAGCACTGCCTGGATCCCGTGCACGTTGAGGTAGGTCTCCTGCTGGCCGGCAAAGCTGGCATCCGGCAGGTCTTCTGCTGTGGCGCTGGAGCGCACCGCCACATCGGTATCGGGGCCGTAGCGCTCGCACAGCTTCTGGTAGGCTTCGCTGATGGCCTGCTCCAACTCTGGGGGGAAAGGCGTCTGCAGGATCAAGGTGCGGGCGGCTTTGCCCCGCTCGCGCAGGTTCCGCACATCCTCGATATCGAGGTCTTTGAGGATCTCCCGCAGCTTCTCCTCGAGGCCGGCAGCGGCGATGAACTGGCGATAGGCATGGGCAGTGGTGGCAAACCCCAGGGGCACGCGGATTCCTTTGGGGGTCAACTGCTGCAGCATTTCCCCTAGAGAGGCGTTTTTCCCACCCACCTGGGCCACGTCCCGCAGCCCCACCTCTATGAGGGGCACAACCAAGGGTGGCTCTGAGCCAAGCTGGCGGTGAGGGGATTGTTGAAGCTGGGATCCCAGCGTTGCTCCATCCGACATGCTTTGTCTCCTTATGCCCATCAGAGCAAGCGTGAATAAGTGTTGTGATAGTTGTGTGTAGCAAAAAACTTCCCCTGGCCAGGACCTGGCCTAGCTTTGAGGGTCTATACCCCCACTGTACTGAGGGTTTTCCTGGGGCTAGAATCCCGGCGCAACGCCCCCAGAGAAGGCTGAGAAGGGGATGAGACAAAGGCGTTCTCGCCAGGATCCGGCTGAAAAAGCTGCCACAAATCTTCGCCCTTTTTTACCTAATGCAAAAGTAACCGCTCTGCCACAATGTTTTCAAAGCAGCAGTTTGCCGAAACAGGGCAAATGGAAGGCCCCAGGGATCCGGTGGCAGCAATTCGCCAGGTAAGAGTGACGGAAAAACAGCAGGGCTTGCGGCTGGATCGGGGGTTGGCGGAACAACTGCCGGAGCTGTCGCGCTCGCGCCTGCAGCAGCTCATCCGCCAGGGCCAGGTTTGGCTCAATGGGCGGCCCTGCCTGGATAAGGATCGCCCCCTGCAAGCCGGGGATGAGATTGAGGTGCGGATCCCACCAGCCACCCCTACAACTTTGGAGCCGGAGCGGATCCCCTTAGACATTCTCTACGAAGATGAGGATCTGCTGGTCATCAACAAGCCGCGCGGCCTGGTGGTGCATCCTGCTCCTGGACATGTCAGCGGCACGCTGGTGCACGCACTGCTGGCCCACTGTCCTCGCCTTTCCGGGATCAACGGCGAGCTGCGCCCAGGGATCGTCCATCGCCTCGACAAGGACACCACCGGCGCCCTGGTGATTGCCAAACACGATCAGGCCCACCAGCATCTGCAGGCCCAGATCCAGGCCAAGACTGCTCGGCGCATCTACCTAGGGGTGGTGTTTGGCCGGCCAGCCCAGAGCCAAGGCACGATCTCTGCCCCCATTGGCCGCCACCCGGTGGAGCGGCAGAAGATGGCGGTTTTGCCCTCTGGCCAAGGGCGAGCGGCGGTAACCCACTGGCAGGTGCTGGAGCGATTGGGCAACTACACCCTGATGCAGTTTGAACTGGAGACCGGCCGCACCCATCAAATTCGGGTGCATGCCGCCCACCTGCGCCTGCCCATTGTCGGGGATCCCCTCTATACCCAGAGCAAAACCAGCCCCGTCAAACTCAGCGGCCAAGCTCTCCACGCCTGGAAGCTCTCCTTTGTCCACCCGCGCACCGGCCAGCCGCTGCAGTTTACTGCCCCTCTGCCGGAAGAGTTCGAGCGGCTGCTGCGGCAGTTGCGCAGCCAGGCCGGATAGGCAGCTTCTAGGGTCGCTCTCGGCCCTGTCTGGCCTGTCCAATCAGGGTTCATGCTGATCCCCGTGACCAGGAAGTTTCAACCTTCAGTAAATTTTTAGAGAAGTTGGAAGTGTTTTTGCCGGGTGAGTTGTTTAGAGTTGTCCCCACACCGGTGGGGCAGACAATTAAGACAATCTCACATCTACCGGGATCCCTTGCCTGGGTGGGCGACACTAGGACTGGGTCGCAGAAGCGCGATAGCTAAGGAGGGGAGTATGAGCAAGAGCCTGCTGGAACAGTTGCGAGAGATGACCGTCGTGGTGGCCGACACGGGGGATATCAACGCCATTGAGACCTTTAAGCCGCAGGATGCCACCACCAATCCCTCTTTGATCACAGCAGCCGCCCAAATGCCCCAGTACCAGGGCATTGTCGATGAGACCTTGCTCAAGGCCCGCCAAGAACTGGGATCTAAAGCCGACACCAAAACCGTAGTGGCCCACGCCATCGATGAATTGGCGGTAGCCTTTGGCGTGCGCATTCTCTCCATCATCCCCGGTCGGGTTTCGACCGAGGTAGATGCCCGCCTCTCCTACGACACCGAGGCTACCGTAGCCAAGGCCCGCTACCTCATCGAGCTCTACAAGGCGGCAGGGGCGGATCCCAAGCGGGTGTTGATTAAAATTGCTTCGACCTGGGAAGGGATCCGCGCCGCCGAGATCTTAGAAAAAGAAGGGATCCACTGCAACCTGACTCTGATGTTTGGCCTGCACCAGGCCATTGCCTGTGCGGAAGCAGGGGTAACCCTCATCTCGCCCTTTGTGGGCCGCATCTTGGATTGGTACAAAAAACACACAGGCCGGGAGAGCTATCCCCCTGCTGAAGATCCGGGCGTGCAGTCGGTAACCCAGATCTACAACTATCTGCGCAAATACGATTACCCGACGGAAGTGATGGGCGCCAGCTTCCGCAACATTGGGGAAATCATCGAGCTGGCCGGCTGCGATCTGCTTACCATCTCGCCAGTTCTCTTGGCGGAGCTGCAAAACACCGAAGGCCACCTGGAGCGCAAACTGGATCCGGAAAAAGCTAAGAAAATGGACATCCCGCGTCTGGTGATGGATCGAGCCACCTTCGACCAGATGCACCGGGAAAACCGCATGGCTTCAGAAAAGCTGGAAGAAGGGATCCAGGGCTTCTCCAAGGCGCTGGAGGTGCTGGAAAAACTGCTCACCGAGCGGCTACAGAAGCTGGAGGGCGCCAAGGAAACGATTACCCACGCCGCCCAGGATGTCTTCCGCATCTACGACCTGGATGGGGATGGCTTCATTACCCGCGAGGAGTGGATGGGGGCGGATCGCGTCTTCGATGCCCTCGACACCAACCAAGATGGCAAAATTACCCCCGAAGAAATGCTGGTCGGCCTAGGGGCAGCCGTCTACATGAACTACCCCACCGCGTAGGCGGGTGGGGTTTCCCCATCCGCTTTACGGCGAGATTTTTGTCTCTTCTTCTGCCCCAGTTGCT
>NZ_JANSIQ010000056.1:0-101074 GCF_047502685.1 Synechococcus sp. OH20
GAAGTTGGTTTGCTAAGTGTTGCTACTGTACCCCTTGATTACTTAACAGGCTGTAGTATGCTATGACATACGTTGCCAAAAGCGATGGCGAAAAGCGTCGAAGTTGTTAGAGGGATATGGAGAGCGAATTCAGTACTCAATCTTTCGCACTTGGCTAACATTACGAGAACGAGAAAAACTGCGCTGGGAACTAGAGAAGATCCTCAAGCCGGAAGATGGCCTTCTCATCGTGGGGATCTGCAACCGTTGTTTGGAGCGGGTGCTCACCTCGAACCGACCAGGAAGTTGGCCACAGCAGCAGAGCAGCTACAGGATCTATTGAAGAAACAAGGATCCACCGTTGTGAGAGGTATCTCAGCTTCTAACAAACCTCAAAGCCTTGCTGTAAGCGGATCCCAGCCGTTTCCACTTGCTTGGAGATGCTTGCAAAACCTCAGAACCCTCATGGGAAGCCTGTTCGCTAGGCTTTGACTGCCAGTTAGGGTACAATGGAAGCGCATGGTTTTCCTCTGATTGCCGTAAGGCGCTGAGCACCTTGCCAAGTGGCTATCGGAGCCTTGCAAAGCAAGGATTCTGAGGTGCGGCATGATTTTCCTTTGATTGCCGTAAGGCGTTGAGCACATGATCGGCTTGCTGCAGCATCGTTGATGGTGGCCATATGATTTTCCTTTGATTGCCGTAAGGCGTTGAGCACTTATGGGAAAGTGCTAGTCTTTTCTAGTAGTCCTATGATTTTCCTTTGATTGCCGTAAGGCGTTGAGCACGCAAGAAGCTTTGAGATTAGTTTATCGCCAATAACCTATGATTTTCCTTTGATTGCCGTAAGGCGTTGAGCACTATCTGCTGAGGCTACTCTTCCTGGAGACGGGTCTATGATTTTCCTTTGATTGCCGTAAGGCGTTGAGCACGGATCCGACCACGACTCTCGACCTCTTTATCGTAGAATGATTTTCCTTTGATTGCCGTAAGGCGTTGAGCACGAAGTCTGCCTAGGAAAATCTTCTTTCCCCTTTTCCATGATTTTCCTTTGATTGCCGTAAGGCGTTGAGCACGCCGGTACCAGTTGGTCATAATTTGGCCCGATGTGAAATGATTTTCCTTTGATTGCCGTAAGGCGTTGAGCACATAGTTTGGTTGATAGCATCGTTGGCACCTCAACGATATGATTTTCCTTTGATTGCCGTAAGACGTTGAGCACTATCCGTTGAACCAAGTCTGCCTGGAGACGGCTCCAATGATTTTCCTTTGATTGCCGTAAGGCGTTGAGCACGGGTTGGCCACGCGGTGGGGTGGTGTGGTGTTCCCGATGATTTTCCTTTGATTGCCGTAAGGCGTTGAGCACTCAGGTTGGACTGAAGCGACTGGCTCTGCTTCTCCATGATTTTCCTTTGATTGCCGTAAGGCGTTGAGCACAGACTAGAGCTACGTCTCCGTGACAAACTAGCTGATTCATGATTTTCCTTTGATTGCCGTAAGGCGTTGAGCACGGCGGGTACTGCTCAGGCAAGTTCCTGCAGCACCACATGATTTTCCTTTGATTGCCGTAAGGCGTTGAGCACCCCATAGAGCCAACACTGAGCGCGTGGCCACCATGCTGATGATTTTCCTTTGATTGCCGTAAGGCGTTGAGCACTACCGATTCTGTCGCGAGCTCTAGCCCGGATAGGGAGATGATTTTCCTTTGATTGCCGTAAGGCGTTGAGCACTTCCGTCTGCCTACGAAGAATCGGACGGTGGTGGATGATTTTCCTTTGATTGCCGTAAGGCGTTGAGCATGTGGCTAAGTTTGTGGTCAGTGCTGTGCAATTCCGATGATTTTCCTTAGGAATTGGAAAGGTCTACATCTACCCGGTGGGCACAGGCAAATCCGGAGAAGGCGACGGCGTTGAGGCCTTGACCGGGGAAGGTGCTATCGCCCACGCAGTAGAGGTTGGGAATGGCGGTGCGGTTGAAGGGCATGCCCAAGAGGCCCCAGGGAGTGCCGCGAGGGATGGGGCCGTAGGTGCCGTCGACGCGGCCCAAGAAGCGGCGGTGGGTGCGGGGGGTGCCCACCTCCAGCAGCTCGATGTGGGATCCCAGCTCTGGCCAGAGGGCCTCCAGGCGGTGGATAAGGCGTTTGGCCGCCGCTTGTTTTTGCTGCCGGTACTGCTCCGGGCCCAAGCCCTGCCAGGTTTGCATCCAACTGGGGGTAAAAGCGTGGACGATGTGGCGGCCCGGCGGGGCCAGCTCCGGATCCAAGAGGGTGGGGATAGAGACGAAGATCGTGCTCTGCTCCGCCTCCAGGTCTTGCCAATCTTCTAGAAGAATGTGGTGACAGTAGCGCTCGCCGGCCAGGGCTTCAGCTCGCACCCCTAGGTGCAAGCTTAAGAAACTGGGAGACTGTTGGTAGCGGCTTTGCCAGCGCCGCTCCGCCGCCGGCAGGGATCCCGGCCAGAGGCGCTCAAAGGTATCCCAGCGGGTAGCATTGGAGATGATCTTGCGGGCAAAGAGCTTTTCCCCTCTGGAGAGCTCGACGCCCACGGCGCGGCCCCGTTCTTCCAAAATCCGCCGCACCGGCGCCCCGTAGCGGATTTGCCCCCCGCAGGCCTCTAGCCCCTGGGCCAGTTTCTGGGCAATCTGCCCCACCCCTCCCTTGGGGTAGTTGACGCCGCCGTAGTGGCGATCACAAAACACCATGCCGGCATTGATCATGGGCGTGCGCTCCGCCGGCACCACTGACCAGCAGTAGCACTCCATATCCACAAAGCGCAGCAGCGCCGGATCCCGTAGGTGGCGCCGCGCCACCTGGCCCACATTCACCGGCAAGTAGCGGGCCAAGGTCAGGCAGGCGCGGGGGTTGCCGACAAAAGAGCGCCAGAGATAGCCCCACTCCTCCAAAGAGAGGAGCTCCATGGCGTTGAGGCTGTTGAAAATGGGCCAGAAGCTGTCGTAGAAGCGGCGAATGCTGCCCGCTTCCTGAGGGAAATAGCTGGCTAGCTCCTGCAAAAACTGCTCGTAGTCCCGGTGCACGCAGGGGCTGAGCCCCTGGGGCAGGTGGTAGGCAATCTGCACCGGGTCGGGGATGGATTCCAAAGACTGGCCCACAGCAGCTAGGGCGCGGGTGAGCAAGTTGGTGGTACCTTGAGTGCCCAGGCCAAAGATCATGGAAGCCCCGACATCGAAGCGGTAGATCCCGTTGCCGTTGGGATCCGGACGCTCGAAGTAGCCAGCGCTACCGCCGGGGATGAGGTATTTTTCCAACACCAACACCTGGTAGCCCTTGGCCGCCAACTGGGTGGCCGCCACCAGCCCGCCGATCCCAGCACCAACGACAATCACATCCCAAGTAGCCGGGGGGGAAGACACGGCAGAGAACTTGGGCTGGGCAGAAGCCTGAGAAGGCAGAGTTTGGGTCAAGGGATCCCTCGAGTTGAACGCAAAGCCGGTATTCTCAAGCTACCAGAAGTCCCGAGAGTTAATTTTCCCGGAGCAGCGGGATCCCTGGGGAAGAGGCTTGGTAGCAACCCCAACTCCCTCTTTTCGGCTGGGGGATCCGCAAACGGGATTGTGGCAGAGGCTACGGAACCCAATCGGCCAATTTGCTAGCCAGGATCCCACACCCACCCTGGGGATTTTCAGCCATGTTGGTTACTCAGCATCCTGTCTTTCGGCGCTTTTGGTACCCGGTGATGCCCCTCAGCCTACTGGAGCAGGGATCCCCGCAACCCTTTGAGCTGTTGGGAGAAAAGATCGTCCTCTGGTTGGATCAAGCCGGGCAGCCCCAAGCTGCTGCCGACCGCTGCTGTCATCGTTCGGCCCAACTCTCCAAGGGGATTGTCTGCGATGGCCACATTCGCTGCCCCTACCACGGCTGGGAGTTTGATGGCACAGGTGCCTGCGTCAAGGTGCCGCAGTTGCCGGCTCGCGCGCGCATTCCGGAGGGCTACCGCATTCCCGCCTATCTCTGCCAGGCCCGTTACGGCTATGCCTGGGTTTGTTTGGATCCTCAACCCCTGCGAGACATCCCGGTCATTCCAGAGGCAGAGGATCCCAGCTACCGGCTCATCCACGAGTTTTACGAACGTTGGGAATGCGCCAGTTTGCGCATCTGCGAGAACGAGTTCGATGCTGCCCACTTCAGCTTTGTGCATCAAAACACCTTTGGCAGCCTAGACAACCTGGTACCCAGTCATTTCGAGATCGAGGAGCTGGACTACGGCATCCGTACCCGCCTGGTGGTCGGTGTGGCCAACCCAGAGCTGCAACAAAAAAACCTGGGCATTCCCCTTGCCAAAACCGAGCGCACCACCACTTCCACCTGGTACCTGCCCTTCACCAACCACCTTCACATCCGCTACCCCAATGGCCGCAGCCATGTTATCGTCAACATCCCCACCCCCATCAACGACCGGGCCTCGCAAGTGGTGCAGTTTTGCCTGCGCAACGACACGGAAGCGGATGCTCCAGCCTCAGAGGTAGTCCGCTTCGACCGGGCTGTAACTTTGGAAGACAGGGCCATTCTGGAAACTACGGATCCCGATGTCCCTCTCGACCTCAGCGCCGAGCAGCATATGTTTACCGACAAACCCGGGATCCTGATGCGCAAGCAACTGGCCGCCCTGCTGAAAGCTCATGGCAATGCCTCAGATCAGCTCTTCTAGGCCGCGGCTGCCGGCATAGCGGCTGTAGGCATAGAGCAAGCCCAGGCTCAGGCCGGTAACCAAAAAGCTAAGGGCTGCTCCAAAGGGGTAGTCCAGGCTGGCGCCAAACTGCATCTGGATGACATTGCCGATCAACAAGGTTTTGCTGCCCCCCAGCAAGTCCGGTACCACGAACATACCCAGCGCTGGGATGGCCACCAAAATCAAGCCCGCCGCCAGCCCCGGCAGCGTTTGGGGAAAAAGCACCCACCAGAAGACCTGCCAGCCGTTGGCGTAGAGATCCCGCGCCGCCTCCGCCAGGCGCCAGTCGATGCGCTCCACTGCTGTGTACAGGGGCAAGGCCATGTAAGGCAAAAAGGTGTAGACCATGCCCAGGTACACGGCCAGCCAACTGGGGTAGAGAGCCGTCTGGGGCGGGATCCAGCCCAGCCAGGCGGCCAGGCGGGCCAGCCACCCTTCTGGCGCCAACACCACCATCCAGGCGTAGGTGCGAATCACCAGGTTCGTCCAAAACGGCACCACCACCAGCGTCAGCAATAGATCCCGCTGTCGGGGCGGGTGGGCGACAATAAAGAAAGCCAGGGGATAGGCCAGGAGCACACAAAAGAAGGTGGTGACGGCCGCCACCAGCAGGCTGCGGCCCAAGATCTGCCAGTAGATGGGCGTCCAGCCCAGGGGGCCGTAGCCGAGAATGCGCAGGTAGTTGGCCAGCGTCAGAGGCAGTCCCACCTCGCCAAACTGGCCGCGGCTGAGAAAACTGCAAACCAGCAGCAACACTCCCGGCAGCACCAAAAACAGCACCACCCATAGCACCCCCGGCCCGGCAAAGATGAGGCTGCGCAGCAGCTCCTGCCAGGGGGAGAGCAATTCCCCGGCCCGTACCTGAAGACGCTGGCGGGCAAGGGGGATCCCTGGCCATCTCAGCATGGGGGATCCTCCTGCCGGGGATCCGGCCGCAGGCGCACCAGGCTCTTGGGGGGCAGGTGGGCCACCAGCGCCTCGCCGATCTCAAACCCCGCCTCCTCAATATCCGTGTTGAGGGCGGTGGCCTTGAGCTGCTGTCCATTGGCCGTCTGCAGCAAGTACTGGTTCTCCGCCCCGGTGTAGATGAGGTTTTCCACCCGCACCGGCACTTGGTTGGGCAGCAGATCCCAGCCGCTACGGGAAAGCTGAATCTTTTCTGGGCGGATGGCCAACTGCACCGGCTCCAAGTTGGGCTGGATCCCGGGCACCTTGAGCTTGCCTAGGGGCGTATCCACGCAGTCGGTGCCACAGGCGATCCCTTCGATGAGGTTGCTGGCCCCCAAAAAGTCCGCCACAAAGGCGGTTGCCGGCCGCTCGTACACCTCGTCAATGGGGCCAACTTGCTCAACACGTCCGGCCCGCATCACCGCCACCCGGTCGCTGGTAACCAACGCCTCCTCCTGGTCGTGGGTAACAAAAATAAACGTCATGCCCAGCCGCCGCTGCAGCTCGCACAACTGCACCTGAAGCTGCTTGCGCAACTTGGCATCCAACGCCGAGAGCGGCTCATCCAATAGCAGCACCTCCGGCTCATTGACCAAGGCGCGGGCCAGGGCCACCCGCTGCTGCTGCCCCCCGGAGAGCTCCTGGGGCTTGCGCTTGGCCAGATCCCCAATCTCCACCAATTCCAGGGCAGCGGCCACCCGCTTGTGCAGGGCTTCGCCTCGCACCCCCCGCCTGCGCAGGCCAAAGGCGACGTTTTCCTCCACGGTCAGGAAGGGGAAAAGGGCATAGCTTTGAAACACGGTGTTGACGTTGCGCTTGTGGGCGGGCAGGTGGCCCACCGGGCGCCCCCGGATCATCACTTCCCCGACGTCAGCCATCTCCAGGCCGGCGATGATGCGCAGCAGGGTGGTCTTGCCACAGCCAGAAGGGCCCAATAGGCCAAAAAACTCGCCTCGCCGAATCTGCAAGTCGATGCCGTCGAGGGCCACAAAGTCGCCAAAGCGCTTGCGGAGCCCCTTGAGCTCCACATCCCAGTCGGGATCCCGGACGGTGGTGGAGAGGACACCCGCAGTCACAGTTGGCAGCGCCGACAACATCCTTTAACCCAGTATGCAAGTCTCCGGGAAAATTGCAGCTGTCTCTTGCGCCATGGGCGCAAGTTCTACACTCAGCCTTGCAAATGGGGATCCCTGTCTGCAGCTTTTCAAGACAGGATGGATGGAAGATAGTGTCGCTACGCCACTTTCACATCACGCAGGTGGTAAACACTCCCGTGAAAGGTGTGCATGGGCTGTTGCCAAAACCGATTCTGCCCCGACCTGCCTTGCTCTGAGTGCTTTTGCATCTACGGCCATTTCCAATAGCAGTGAAGCTGCTCCTTGCTATGTTCCCACCCCTCTCCCTCTGGGAGAGGGGCCGGGGGTGAGGGGCCTGGGGGTGGTCGCGTCGGCGGCGCGGAGCGCTTGGGTTGGTCGAACTTGTCTGGAATGGGTTCAAGCCGGAACACCGTTCTCCCAATCTGTCTCCGCAGGCGGCGTAGGCTCTTGCATGGGCCAGACCCAATCTGTGAGGTCTTGGGAAGGGATCCCTTGGGGCATTAGCCCGTGGCAACGGGAGCAGAACAGACAACTGGCACAGCGTTCACCGTAGGGGATCCCGGGAAAGTTCTGCGCCTCCAGTTGCCGCAGGCGGGCCAGGGTGGCTTTGAGGTGGGCCAGATCCCGCTCGTAAGCGGCGGCGCTGTAGCGGCGGTAGAAGGGCTGCTGCGGGTGTTGCACATACCAAAGGGTCAGTTGCACCTGCTCCGGCTGGAAGGGGCCTTCCAGGAGCAGTTGATCGGCCACCCCAGACAGCAGCAGGGGGTAGAGGCGCACCTGCCAGTCCTGGGCCAACTGTTCATCGGGGGGGCGCTGCCGCTCCGTCTTCCAATCGACAATGTGCAGGGATCCCGGGGTAATCACCAGCCGATCCAGGCGGGCCATCAGCTTAAACCCCTCGATCCGCTGCCAGAGGGGCAATTCCGCCAACACCCGCCCCTGCGGATGAGCGTGGGGACTGGCCAAGAACACCTGCCACCACTGGCGTACTGTCTCATCCAAAGCAGATAAGCGGGGCTCCACCTGCCGACCGCGGCTGTGCCACTCGACCAAGCGGTGAAACTGCCGCCCGCGCCTCTGCTCCAGTTCGTGCTCAGAAGCATTGGCAGCAGGCCAGATCAACCGCTCCAGGTACACATAGCGAAACAGGCGAGGACAATGATCCAGGAGCGCCAAGGCGGAAGCAGACAGGTTGACCTGCTCAAGGCTCAGCCTCTCCAAAGGGGGGGCAGAGCCTACAAAAGGGGCAATCGGGATCCCAGACATGGGCAAGTCCTGGCGGGGATGGGAGGAGTGCAACTGCTCTGAGCACACTTGAACTGACCTTCCACTAAAAGCTGGGGGTTGTGCTAGGCTCCTGTCGAATTTGCCCAGACCCAGACAGCGACCATCCCATCCCAGAGCAACAAAAGCAGAGCCAAGCATCCGAGCAGCCCGTACATCCAAGGCTGAACGTAAGGGCGCAGCCCGCCGATCTCCAGTTGGGTGTGACGTTGAACCTCGGCCAACAGACGCTGGAACCCGGCCACCCGCATCGGCAAAAGCACGCGCTCCCCAGCTTGGGTGACTAAGTAGTACACCATACCGCCTTGGCTGGTGGAGCGGGGCTCAATGCGTTCCACATCAGCCCACCGGATCTGCCACTCCTGCCGCACAAAAGGTGGCACCCAGCCTGGGTAGGTGGCCTGCATGCCCTTTTCATCCAACTGGATCTGTTGGCTCAGGGATCCCAGGACTACTCCCCATCCCAGCAGCAGAGTTGCCCAAAGGGATCCCAGCTCAAGCGGTGTTGCCTGTTGCCGGGACAGCAAGATGGGCAGGGGCAGGCTCAATCCCCAGTACAAGGCCTGCAAAGCGTAGCGAATCAACGGGGAGATGGGGAAGATCAACATGGGCAGAGGGGGGCTCGCTTCACCAAGCTTAAGATAGCCCTTAAAAAGGCAGCTCCTCCTTTAAGGATTCCCTTTCTGCTTGGCGATCGACAAGCGGAAAAGACGGCTCACGCCGATGGGACGGCTTTGCTGCTGCATTGGGAAACTCTGCAGCAGACCCTTCTGCCGGTGTCGGCGGGTCGTAGATCTCACCGGAGAGCAGGTCGAGGGATCCCTCGGCTTCTAAAGTCTCCATTGAGGAGAGCCCTGCCGCGGATCCCAACACCCCCTCCAAGTCCACCAGGCTGCCGTTGAAATGGTCGGCAAAACGGCGGGCAATCTCCGCCAGCTCATGGGTTAGTTCATAGGACTGCCGACGGTGCTCTGCATAACCTAGAGAAGCAATGCTGGTTGCTGAGCCGTTCACCTGAGCGCCCCCCACAGGATCGTTGCGCTCAGGCTCTGGCGAAGGTGGGTCAGAGGGGGGATGGTGCCCGGTACTTGGCGGGATGGGCTCCGTTGAGGAAGCAGGGCTGCTGGTGTTATCGCTTGGCAACCCTGGCGCGGCAACGGGATCGGGGGGGAGAAATGCTGTGGGCGGCAGCGGGGCGGAGCTCTTGGACTTGGTTTCGCCGGTGCGATTGGAAACCTCCGGCCTGCCGGAGCGCTGCACAACCAAGTTGAGCTGCACAGGGCGCTGCAACAGATGGTGGAGTACCGACCGCAGTTCGGCTTCTTTGCTGCGCACCTTGTCCACCAAGCCTTTGCTGGGAAAGGCAAGGGTAATCTCTTCCAGAGTCTCTTGCTGCAAATGCCCGGATCCCAGCAGGGCTTTGGTAATTGGGGAAAGGCCCTTGAGGAACTCCTCCCAGCGGGGCCGCAAGAGCCTGGCGGAGGAAGCAGCGGGATCTTGCGCTTTTTCCGGGGAAGTCTCCCCCCGGCTTGGCCCTGCTGTCGGTGGCGGTGTGGAGTCCCCCGTTGCTCGAGAGGCAGGGGTTGGGAGCTTTTCAACCGCTGCTGCAGCCTGCTGCTTTTCTCCTACGACAGCGGGGGCAACGTTCCCATCGAGGTTCTTCAAGACCTCCGGCTTGCTGTTGCCCCTAGCAGAAGACGGGCCGACAACAGCTTCAGGAGAGAGAGCAGGGGATAGGTCGGCAACGGGGAGCGGCTTTCCGCCTTTGGCCTCTGTCGATGGCAGCGGGACGGCACCCTGGCGAAGCTGGCCCAGCAGATCCAGCAGGGCAATTTCCAACCAAAGCTGGGGCTGGCCGCCCTGGCGAATTTGCGGCTCGCACTGGCGCAGATGGCTCTGGGCCGCCAGCAGCATCTCCACCGAGTAGCGAGGGGCCCGCTGCTGCAGGGCTGCCCAAGTGGGATCCGTTACGGCCGCCAACTGCCGCTGTTGTGGTGCCGTCTTGGCCAGCAGCAGATCCCGGTAAAAGGCCACCAGGCTCTGCAACAGCACCGGCGGCTCTCTGCCCCGCTCCAGCAATTGCCGCGTCTGGGCCAGCACTGCTTGCACATCCTGAGCCAGCAGGGCATCGGTCAACTCCAAAAGCTGCCGCTCCGGGATCCCGCCCACCAAGTCCCACACGGCTTCTGGGGTGATAGATCCCTCCAGCAAGCTAAGCTGATCCAGCAGCCGTTCGGCATCCCTTAGCCCCCCCTGGGCAAGCTGGGCCACCAGGTGCAGCGCCTCCGGTGTGATGGGGATCCCTTCCTGGGCGGCAATCTTGCCCAGGTGGGCCACCATGTCGTCGAGGGGAATGCGACGAAAGTCAAAGCGCTGACAGCGGGAAACGATGGTGGGCAGAACCCGCTGAGGGTCGGTGGTGGCCAGCACAAACACCACGCGGGGGGGCGGCTCTTCTAGGGTCTTCAGCAAAGCGTTGAAGGCGGCATTGCTGAGCATGTGGCACTCGTCGATGACATAGACCTTGTAGCGGCTATTCACCGGCGCAAACTGGGCCCGCTCGATCAGCTCGCGGATGTTGTCCACACCGGTATTGCTGGCGGCGTCGATTTCAATCACATCCAAAGAAGAGCCGGCGGTGATGGCGCGGCACTGGCTGCACACCTGACAGGGATCCGGCGTCGGCCCCTGCTCGCAATTTAGGGACTTAGCCAAAATGCGGGCGCTGGAGGTCTTGCCCGTGCCGCGCGGCCCACAGAACAAGTAGGCCGGCGCCACCCGGTTTTGCCGGATGGCATTGGTCAAAGTCTGTACCACCGCCCCTTGGCCCACCACATCGGCAAAGCGCTGCGGGCGGTATTTCAAATGAAGGGGTTCGTACTTGCCGGCAGCGGCCATTTTTTGGAGATCTCCAGTCGCAATAGCGGGACGGAGTCCTTGCAAGCGCGCCCCCGCCGCAACCCCTCGATGCTGAGGCGATCCCAGGGGGGCTCCCCCTATTCTGGCTTCTCCCTGTGTCCCTCAGGAGCAACACCGAGTCTTGAAGAAGATGCTGCTTCCTGGGCAAGCAAAGCCTTGGGATCCCGGCGGCGCAGGGGCGGCATCTGCGGCAATTGCACCTTCCAGCGGGGGGCATCCAGTTGGTCCACGTGCTGCAGGCGGTAGCTGAGCTGGTACAGCTCCCTCTTGAGCTGGCGATTTTCTGCTTGAATGGCGGCGATGCGCTCGCGGATGGGCTGCAGGCGGGCCTGCAGCTTGCGCCGGTAGAGCTCTGGTAGCTCCTGGAGCATCTGCTCCAACACCTGCTTTTCTTGGTAGAGCTGCTCGATCTCGGCCTCATAGCTGCGAATCTGTCGGTGTTGCTTTTCTTGGCGCAGCTCCAAAAGATCGATCTGGCTTTGCAGCAGGCGGTTGCGCTCCCGCAAAGCCTGAATCTCCTGCTCCCGCGCCGCCAGCGCTTGCACCCACCAGGACTCCGCCCTGCTATCGCCAACAGGCTCGCCGCCGCAAATCGTTTCTTGCATCGACTCTTCCTCAACCCACCATCCCCATCCGCTACTCTATCCAGCCTGCTGGGGCGAGGCCAGGGGTTTCTGGGAAGCCAGCGCTTGCTGCACCTGGGCTTCCAGCTCCGCCAGGGATCCAGAATTGTCCAGCACTACATGGGCGCGACGGGCCTTTTCCTCTAGGGGCCCCTGGCTGGCCAGGCGAGCTTCAATTTCTGCTGGCGTCAGGAGGGGATCCCGCTGGGCCAGACGCTGCCGCTGCTGCTCAGGGGTACAGGTCACCACCCAGATCTCGCTGACCCAGTTTTCCATGTGGGCCTCAAACAGCAGCGGGATCATCAGGCAAACGGTGGGAGGGCCGTCCTTTTGAGGATTTGCAACCCCTTCCTCAGGCGGCGCAGAGGCTCCGTGAGACTGGAGAAACTCCCGCAGCCGCGCTTTGACAAACGGGTGAATCTGGGCTTCTAGCCAGGCCCGCTCGGCGGCATCGGCAAAGATAATCTGCCCTAACTGGCGGCGATCCAGCTCTCCAGAGGGATCCCGGATGGCCTGGCCATAGCGCTGCAGCACCCGCTCGCGGATGGGGGATCCCACCGCCAAGGCCTGGCGGGCCATCTGATCCGCATCGGCCACCGGGATCCCGTGCCGTTCCAAGATGCGGGCCACTGTGGATTTACCGGTGGCTATGCCGCCCGTCAAGCCGATGATTCTCATGGGAGCTGTACGATTTCACACAAGTTGGAGCCAGCCTCTCACCCCCGGCCCCTCTCCCAGAGGGACTCCCTCACCCCCGGCCCCTCTCCCTCTGGGAGAGGGGAGATGGTTGAAGATCCCCCTCAAGGAGAGGCCATCTGGGCAGAGGCTGGGGAAAGGCAAGGTGCTGTCAAGAGACTATACTCCAAGCCTTCCACCAAGGCCCGGCAGGAGGCTTCGATGATGTTGGTGGAAACTCCCACCGTGGTCCAGCGGCGGTGGCCATCGCTGAACTCCACCAGCACCCGCGTTTTTGCCGAGGTGCCGGCCCGCCCATCCAAGATGCGCACTTTGTAGTCGGCCAGGTGAATCCCTTCCAGTTGGGGGTAGAACTCCAGCAAGGCTTTGCGCAGCGCCCCATCCAAAGCGGCCACCGGCCCATTGCCTTCCGCTGCCGTTACCCGCGTCTGCCCTTGCACCGCAATCTTCACCGCCGCCAAGGACTGCACATCCCCCGCCTCACCACTGGGATCCCAGTCTTTGCTGCTCCAGTCGGAGCGGGTAGTGGTGCTGACATTAAAGCTAAGCACCTCAAATGGATGCAAGCGCTGACCTAACAGCTCCCGCACCAGCAGCTCAAAGCTGGCCTCAGCCGCCTCAAACTGATAGCCCTGCAGCTCCAGGGTCTTCAACCGCTCTAGGATCAAGCGGGCTTGGGGATCTGACTTGTCCAGCCGGATCCCGAAGCCGGCCACTTTGCTGAGGATATTGCTCAGCCCCGCTTGTTCCGAAACCACGATGCGCCGGCAGTTGCCCACCTGCTCCGGGGCAATGTGCTCGTAGGTGAGGGGGTTTTTCTGGACGGCGCTAACGTGGATCCCGCCCTTGTGGGCAAAGGCCGACCGGCCCACAAAGGGGGCATGGTCATCCGGAGCCAGGTTGACCACCTCGCTGATGGCGCGGGAGATCTCCGTCAGGTGTTGCAGCTTCCCTTCCGGCAGACAGCGGTAGCCCAGCTTTAGTTGCAGGTTGGGGATGACGCTGCACAGGTCGGCGTTGCCACAGCGCTCCCCATAGCCGTTGATGGTGCCTTGCACCATGCGCGCCCCCGCCTGGACTGCCGCCAGGGCATTGGCCACGGCAGTGCCGGAATCGTTGTGGGTGTGGATCCCCAGGGGCAAATGCCCCAGGTGATGGGACTCGGCCAAGACGGCTGCGGTGATGGCGGCAATCTCGGGGGGCAGGGATCCGCCGTTGGTATCGCAGAGAACCAGCCACTCTGCCCCCGCTTCTGCCGCCGCCACGAGGGTTTGCAGGGCGTAGTCGGAGTTGTGGCGATAGGCGTCGAACCAGTGCTCAGCATCGTAGATCACCCGTCGCCCCTGGGAGCGCAAATAGGCGATGGTATCCCGGATCATGGCCAGGTTTTCGGCCAAGGTGGTGCCCAGCCCCTCAGTCACATGCAGATCCCAGGACTTGCCGAACACCGTCACGTAGCGGGTGCCCGCCGCCAAGATGGCCTGCAGCAGGGGGTCGTCAGCCGCCCGCCGCCCCGGCTTGCGGGTGGAACAAAAGGCCACCAGCTCCGCCTGCTCCAGAGGCTCTTCCCGCAGTTGCCAGAAAAACTGCACATCCTTGGGATTGGCCCCCGGCCAGCCCCCCTCGATAAAGGGGATCCCCAGCCGATCCAGCAGCTTGGCGATCTGGATCTTGTCTTGCACCGACAGCGACAGCCCCTCCCGCTGCGCCCCATCCCGCAGCGTGGTGTCGTAGAGGGTGATGGCGGCTAAGCAACCAAGGACTGCGTCCTGCTGGCGCGAACGGTCAATCTTCATAGCGCATCAGCTTTTTGTAAAAGGCGGTGGAGAAATCCGGCGGCTGCCCCCGCTGCATCAGGGTCACCACATCGATGAGATAGTCCACAAACTCGTAGTTGGCAATGGAAAGCTGATAGGTGAGCTCGGCATCTTGAGCGAAGATCACCTGAACCACCGTTAAATCTGAAGGTAGCGGGGACATGTGCCAACTGGCCAAGAAGCGGACGGGATCCGCCCCCTCAATAGCCCTTTGCCCCTCCAGGTTGCCTCTTTTGTAGAGGCCCACCGCCAGGGCTAAGTACTGTCGGCGGGCAACGGCGTAATAGGGCTGATAGACGGCCACTTCTGGCGGGCTGGCAGGTTCGAGTTGTAGAGCCATGACGGCAAGAGGAGAGAAGCGTCGATTGCGGCAACAAAGCAAGGGGCTCACTGCCATCCAGCCTACCGCGTCGGCGGGCTGCTGGCCTAGAGACAGGTTGCCCGCTTGTGGGGGGATCCCGCACCTCACTTGGGAAGGAAGCGTTGGAAAGTCGGGAAACTCTGAGAAACAATAGGAAGGGAAAACCGCCCCAGGTTCTCCTCCGCCGGGCCAGGACGGCGTCCCCTTGGCCCCAACTTACCGAATCTGCTGGCCTTATGAACATAGCCCCAAACCCCACTGCCGACCCTCTGCTGGAGCTGGATCCCGTCCTGCAAGGCAAGTTCCACCAGCTTGTCCAAATCTTCGCCGAGATGGGGCGGGTCTTGGTGGCCTACTCAGGCGGGGTCGATAGCAGCCTGGTGGCCAAACTGGCCTGGGATCAGGTGGGGGAGCGGGCCTTGGCCGTCACTGCCGCTTCCCCGGCGCTGTTGCCCGAAGATCTGGAGGAGGCCATCTGGCAAGCCCAATACATCGGCATCCGCCACCAGATCGTCGAGACCCAGGAGCTGCAGGATCCCCGCTACGCCGCCAACCCCGCCAACCGCTGCTACTTCTGCAAAAGCCACTTGCACGACACCCTGCGCCAGGTGGCTGAAACTCAGGGATACGACTACGTGGTGGATGGCCTCAACGCCGACGATCTGGCCGACTATCGACCGGGAGCGCAGGCGGCCAGAGAGCGCGGCGTGCGTTCTCCCCTGGCAGAGGTGGGGATGAGCAAGCTGGAGGTGCGGCAACTGTCTCGCCACCTGGGCCTGCCCTGGTGGGACAAGCCGGCCCAGCCCTGCCTCAGCTCCCGCTTTCCCTATGGCGAGGCCATCACTGCCGAGAAGCTGCGGCGGGTGGGAGCGGCAGAGCGCTATTTGCGCAGTTTGGGCTGGCAAGAGGTGCGGGTGCGCTCCGAGAAAGATACTGCCCGCATCGAACTGCTCCCTCATCAAATCGTGGAATTTGTGCAAAAAACCGATCTGGCAGCGCTGGTCAAGGCCCTGCAATCTTTTGGTTATCTCTACGTCAGTCTCGATTTGGAGGGCTACCGCAGCGGCAAGCTCAACCGCGCCCTCAACCCGCCCCCGCCGACAACGGGCTGAGCCAGCCTAGGGGCTTGGGCTGAAGTTTTGTGCCAGGTTTAGGGGAATATGAAAGGGTTTTGGTGGCTCTGGCTTTGCTTGGGGGTGTTTGGTCTGGCAACAGCTGCTCCTGCCTCAGCCCAGAAAAACCAGGTGGCAACCGCTCAGCCTGGGGATACGAGTGCCCCCGACACCCTTGCGGATCGCACGTTACGGCTGCGCTCGGATCGCCAAACCTTCGACCAACGGGCGCAGGTTTTCCTGGCCGAGGGCAACGTGGAGATGCGGCTGGGCCGCTCTGTGCTGCGGGCAGACCGCCTGCGCATCGAGCTGCAACAGCGGCGAGCGGTGGCCGAGGGCAATGTCTCGGTGGAGCTGGATCGGCAGCGCATCCAGGGATCCCGCCTGGAATACGACTTTGAGCAAGAGCGGGGAGTTTTGGAAGAAGCCTTCGGCCAGGTGGATATCGGCCAGTTGCAGGCCGCCGGATCCCCGGCAGCGGCCCTCTCGCCGCAGCGGCTGGTGCGCTTTCGCGCCGTTCGCATCCGCTTCGATGCCAACAACTGGGAAGGAGAGCAAGTGCAGTTGACCAACGACCCCCTCGATCCGCCGGAGCTGGAGATCCGCAGCCCGCGGGTGACCTCTACCTTGCAGGCGGATGGTTCCAGCCTGTTGATTGCTGAAGCTGGCCAACTGGTTTTCGACCAAGTCTTTTTTCTGCCCCTGCCCATTCGGCTGCGCTTTGACTCGTTGAACCGCCAGCCGCCCATCAGCCTTTTCTACGATGACTTCGACCGGGAAGAGCTGCGGCGCGGCCTGATCCTGCAGGCCAACTTCGAGCTGCTGCAGGATCCCCATCTCAGCCTGGTGCTCTCCCCGCAACTGTATCCGCAACGCCTTTGGGGCAGCGACCAGGGAGTTCTGGATGGAATTGGGCTGCGAACGGATTTCCGTTGGCGACAGCCCGAAGCCAATGCTCAAACCTCGCTGTTTGCCGAGCTGCGCGGGATCGTCTTCGAGGAATTGGCCCGGCGCTTGCGGGCCCAGGTCGAACACCGCGTTGCCACCGGCAACGGCGGCCAAGTCACCTACACCTATGCCTACCGGGAGCGCTTCTTCAGCGGGCGCCTGGGGTTTCAGATCGTGGAAAATCGCCTTGGTGCCAGCTACCGCTCGCCCACCCTCCGCCTCGGCAACACCGGTTTGGATTTCAGCTACCGCATAGCTGCCGACTACATCGACGCCCTGGGACAACTCGGCGACATCGACACCGATCCCGATCTGGCCTTGGCCAAGACCACCGAGCGCATTCAGCTCGCCCGTCTGCAACTGGGGGCAACCCTAACTCGCTCCTTTCCCCTCTGGAGCCCTCCCAAGACGGCAGCAGATCCCCCGCCCCGCTTTTCCGCTCTGCCCATCGAACAGGGAATCTGGCTTAACACCGGCGTCAGCAGCAGCCAGTCACTCTACTCCAATGGCCGTGTCCAAAGCTATACTGCCGGCAGCATCGGCATCGATGCGGTAATCGGGGCTTTTGTGGCCGATACCTTCGACTACACCAACCTGAGGGTGACCTACTCCAACGGTTTTTTGGCGGGGGCCTCGCCGTTTTTGTTCGACCGCATCACCACGCGGGAGCAACTTGTTCTGGGCTTTTTACAGCAGCTGTATGGCCCGCTGCGGGTGGGGGCGGAAACCACGCTGGATCTGCAGTCAGGCCAGCAGGTGGACATCACCTACCGCCTGGGTTACGACCGCCGCACCTATGGATTTAGCTTGCAATACAATCCGGTGCGCCAGTCGGGGGCGCTGGAGCTGCGGGTGGAGGGCCTGAACTGGGATCCCCGCCAGTTGCCGCAGAAACCGACGACCGGAGCGAGCGTCCACGAGCCCTGATCCCCAAACTCCAAGGGGACTCAAAATGTAATCTTGACTACTACTCTGTGGAGATTTTCTGTGAGAAATTGCCTCGCCGCAGGAAGAAATCTCAATCCAAGTCCGTCCTGAGTTGAGGAGCCATTCTGAAAAAATCAAAACGGTAAGATAAAATACAGAAATTGCTTTTCCAGGATTCATTTCTGCTGGTTGGGATCGCCGTATCGCAGACTACCGCAGCGATCCCCAAGCGGTGTTAGGGTAGATGCTAGGCTGAGCAGAGTGGGCTGGTGATCTAATTATGCAAACACTTGATGCAATTCCCGCCAAAAGACAAACAGAGCGAATAACCTGTAGCTACATCAATGCGACCAGCTCCGTTCAGGTGGTTCGCATCACAAATATCGAAAACTGGTACTTTGAGCGGGTGGTCTTCCCAGGGCAGCGGCTGCTGTTTGAGGCAGTGCCGGGAGCCAAACTGGAGATCCACACGGGCATGATGGCCAGCTCTATCCTGACAGACATCATCCCCTGCGAAAAGATGCGGGTGCGAGAGACGGAGCCGGTGACTGTGGGCGCCTAGATCCCCAGAGGCCAGCGGTGTGGACTAGGTCTCGCGGCCTTGCTGCTTTCTCTCCTCTGCTTCCGGGCTAGGGGAAGGTTGGGGTGAGGGGCGAGGCTTGGGCGGCAGTGGGATCTCGAGGAAACGGGCGCTCAACCTCACCGGGCTGGTCTCTCGCCGTTGCGGCGGCCAAGGGATCCCCAGCCAACGGGCCGTGAGCTCCAGCAAGCCGGGGGGCGGTGTGGGAGTAGGGGTGGGCGTTGGTGGTGGGGTGGGGTACAGATCCAAGCGCGGGGGGCGCGGGGTGCTGACCCGGAAAGCATCAGGGGGCGGCTGGGTCAGCGGCACATTGGGATCCCCGCATCCCCCCAGCAGGCCCAAACCCAGCAGGATGTACAGCGTTGCACTGCCTCTGCTTCTCATAAACGAGCTGCCGAACATCGACCCACCAGACTATCACCGGGATCCCAGGACTCTGAGCCGGCTTTGCAAATCTGCTTCCAGGGCAGATAGCTCGCGGGCCATGGTTACGTAGCGGTTGGCAGTCAAGTTTTTGGCGATAAATTGCTCCAGCAGTTGCTGATCCCGGGCAACCATCTGGTTAAAGTACTGCTCTACGGAAACCCGCGGGTCTTCGATCAAGGCTCTGCACATCTGCAAAGCCGTGATCAACTGGGCTCGCACCTGCAAAAAGAGGGACTGGACGTACTTCTGCTCTGCCTCGTTCAGTTGGCGAAAATCGCGCCAATACTGCCCTCTTTCCAGCGATTGTTGCAGCTCCTGCACCCAGCGGTTGTACTCCTTCACCTTGCGGGCCAGGTCGCTGGCGAACTCCATGATCTTGGGCGGGCTGTTGAGGAGATGGGCCTCCTGCCAACGCTGACGAATGCGACGCAGGTTTTGCCGCAACTCCAGGATGGCCCAGAGCAGCCCCAGCAAAACCACCCCCAGCAACAGGACGGCCACCGCGTACAGCAGCCAATAGCCGGGATCCCGCATCGCCGAGAAGATCACCAGAGCAACCACCAACAGGCAAAGGGCCAGCATAATCCAGAAGCGCAGTTGTTGTTGTTGCAGACGCAGGTACCCCTCCCTCAGGCCAAATGCTTCACAGCAAGCCTCCAGATCCGCATCCATGATCTGGCGAAACTCCTCTGCAGAGATCGGTTCGGCAGTGATCATCGAAGACCCTCGCAACGCAATCTGGCTGAAGTCCAGGCCGTTAGGATTTGCTCTGCCAATCCCGCGCGGTTTCCGTGCTCTCCTCCAGAGGCTCCAGCATCTCGTTGGCCGGAACCACCATCAATCCGTAGCCCCCTTCGCGACAAAAATCGACGATCTCCTGCGTGTCAAAACGTTCTGCTACAGGCTTAGGCAGTCCCTGTTGAGCCAGCCTCTGGGCATATTTTCTGGCCGCAAACGAGCTCTCAAAAGCAATAACAATATCTTGACCACCAACCTGGCGCGTGCAGATCCCCTCCTGCCCATTGGCTTGGTAGAGCAGCACGATCACCTGGGAAGGCAAGTCTTCCGGGCTAACCCAAGATAACCCTCTCTCTACCTGGGATCCCCCGCCCAGCAGCACATCCCGCGCCTCATTCAGCCGCGCCAGTTGCGCCTCTAGCAAGGGCCTTTGTCGCTCATCCTCCAGTTCTGCGAGAGCAGTGCCGAGAGTTTGGTATTCCTGAAACAATCGCCCCCGGATCTGCCGCTCGCTTGCATCCGGCGGAAGGCTGAGAATTTTAAGGGCTTCGGCGGTGCTCATCATCAAAACCTCCTGGGTCTGAACCCTTGTCCTTTAGGACGGCTTTGTCCACTTCAGGCATAACACCTCCACGAACAAAAGCCGAGAAACCGCACATCTTCTTTTTTCGCTGTTTGCGTTAATCTTTTTTCCGCTTGCTCAACAATGCAGGCTGAGTTTTCCACCAGAACTTCCGCCCACAAAGCTCAGTCCCAATTTGGGGTGCTCGACCAGGCTCCCTCTCTTGAGTCCCAAACTCAGGGTACCACCACGGGGAAGCTGTTTCCCCCCTTTTAAGGAGAAGGCACGATTCCAAATCATCGCCTAGGCTAACTGCTCTGAGAGTCGCCGGGGAGAAATTCTTCCGTGATCGTTGCTGCCATCTTGAGGTTGCTTGGCAGGGGAATTGAGTTTGGGTTGCTCGAGTAAAGCGGGAAGCGAGAAACCCAACTCAAAAGCCTCTCGTGCCAGCAAAGATGGATCCGACTGGGCGCGTTTCACCCGCTCTTTGAGGCGATTCCGCAGGTGTGCCCGGTGGATGCGTTTCAACTCCTCTCTCGGGTCGCGTGTCATGCCGTCCCCACTTTTTTTGTATCGATCCTAACAAAGAGCCCAATGGCCGGTGTCAGGGAACTTTGACGGACTTTGGGAGATGGCGCAGCGAGTGAAGCCAACGGGATCCCTGGGGCTGCCAGGAGAGAAATAGAGATGCGCTTCTGTTGGCCCACCTTCAGTATGGCGGGATCCAACAGTTTTTCCGGGGGTATTTTGGGTTGCCGCGCCCAACACCTAGGGATCTTCTCAGGGATCTTCGGCACAGGGAACCGCGGCTTTGGGGGGGCCAGCCTGTCCCAAGCTATCCAAAAAATGCTGCAAGAGCTGAAAACCGGGTGGGTTAAGGCTGTAGTAAATCCAGCGCCCCTGCTGGCGAGCGTTAACCAGCTTGGCATCTCGCAGAGTTTTCAAGTGAAATGAAAGCTTAGACTGGCTAACCTGTAGCTTTTCGCAGAGCTCGCAAACACACAACTCGCGCCCCTGCAGCAGTTGCAGCACGCGTAGACGGAGCGGGTCAGAGAGAGCGTGGAACCGCTCCCACACCTGCTTATCCAGCAGATCCCCTTTTACCTCGACCAGCAACGAGACCATCTGTAATCAACTCTTAACTAAAGTAGCAGGAGTTGTGCGCCCCAACTCTTGATTGATTGGACTGATGGATGGGATGGTGGGGGAAAAGTAAGACAACGCATCGGCTCGGCAGCGTTTCCCTCCATGGAATCGACAGAGTTAATCCCGACACAGGGATCCAATACGAGCTTGGCAGGTGGCGATTTCTTCGGGGGTGAGGTTGTCCCAATTGACGTCGCGGCGCAGCACCAAGCCATTGTGCCCGGTGATGAAGCGGGGCAGCTCGGCTTGGTCGATCACGCTCAGATCCCGCATGTGGTAGGTGGTGTAGTAGGTAACCTCCGAAGTGTTGAAATCCACGTCGATAAGGGTGAGGGTCTTGCGGGGGGGCAGGGGGCTATTCAGGAGGGGGCGGGGGCCGGAGCCAAGAATGCCGCAATGGAGCAGTTGCAGTTGCCCCTTGTGGCCAGGGTAGTAGCCGTGGTCGTGGCCGCTGATGTAGGTGTGGACGCGGTACTTCTCCAGCAGGGCCCGCTTGGCATCGGCCTCCAGCAACACCTCTCCTGGATCGTCGCGCCCGACGGTAATCGCATAGAGGGGTAGGTGGCCGATAACGATGCGCAACTTGGCCTTCTGAGCCCGTTCGCTGGCCAGTGCTGCTTCCGCCCAGGCCATCTGTTCCGGCGGGATGTAGTTGCAGGTGGCGTCCCAGACTAAGTAAAATACCCCGTCTTTTTCAAAGGTGTAGTAGAAGGGAAAGTCGCCTCGATCCACAAAGTTCAAGCCCGGATCGTGGGCCGGGTCGTTCCAAAACTCACGGGCCAAATCCCGTTCTTTTTGGAAGAGAAAACCGCCCCGCGTGGTGCGGGCACAGGAAGCATCGTGATTGCCCAGCGTGAAGCCGTAGGGGAGTTTGGCGGCTCGCAGCGGGCCAGCCACATGCCGGTCGAAGGCTGCCCACATGGCGCGAATGCGCTCTTCCGAGAGGCGGGGATCCTGCCCGGCCACCATGTCCCCTCCTCCCAAGACGATATCTGGCTGGAAGTAGGGGATGAGGCGGATAGCCCGATCCACCTCTGGGTCGTAGTCCACCGAGCCGTAGATGCCGTTCATATCGCTGATGACCAACAGGCGAAGATCGCGGCGGGCTGGGATGTAGAGGCCCCGGGGAGCTTCTGGATGGGGGACAACCGTGGGCGTAGGCCGAGGGGTAGGGGGGGATCCCACCACTGCGGACAGAGGTACCGAAGTAGGACGCTGCCGACTAGCCCAATAGGCCCCCGCCAATCCACTGCTGCCGGCTAGTCCCAACAAGCCCAAGATCATTTGGCGCCGCCGCATCCTGCTTCTCCTCAACACCCCAGCGGTATTGTAGAAGGGATATCGTCAATAATTGACCCCACTTCTTCTGCACACTGCTTAGAGAGGTCTACGCCAGTGGAGATTTTGCAACAAATCTTCAGAAACTTCGACTTGCAAATGTTAGGCTAGTATAAATGAGCAACTGGCTATCTCAGACTCGGTATGACTTGAGGTTTGCCCATGCCTCGCCCTGTAGACTCTTTGGAAGCTGCTTTGGAGCGATGCCGAGAGTGCAATCTGCGCCTCAGCCGGCAGCGTCGTTATATTTTGGAACTGCTGTGGCAATGCGGCGAGCACCTTTCCGCTCGAGAGATCTATGATCGCCTCAATCGGCAGGGCAAGCCCATTGGCCACACATCCGTCTATCAAAATCTGGAGGCCCTGGCCAGCCACAACATTATCGAGTGCCTGGATCGCGCCGATGGGCGTCGCTACGGCAATCGTACCCATCCTCACAGCCATGTCAACTGCCTGGACAGCAACCGCATTTTGGACGTAGATGTGGAGCTGCCGCCGGAGCTGCTGGCCCAGGTGGAGCGGCAAACCGGCACCCGCATCCAGAGCTACCGCATCGAGTTTTTTGGGGTGGAGAACCAGAGCTAAGCCTTGGCGGTTTGGGTAGAGCAGAAGGGATCCCGGCTTGTTCTGGAGAAGGCTGAATCGCTGTCAGTAGGCTCGGTTCTGCCCTTTGCCGATCTGCGACTGGATTTGTTCCAGCGAGCTGGCCGGAGCCAGGCATTTGCTGCCCCAGCACACCAAGCCTAGCGCCCCTTCTGGCAGCGGCTCCGCTTCCGTGGGCAGGGCAAAGACGGTGGTGGGCCAAGTTCGCCGCTGAAAAGCAGGGATGTGCTCGGCCTCTAGGGTGACTTTCACCCAATTGCTGTACCAATCCAGCCCAGCAAACAAACTGGGGCAGGTGCGCGGCTGGGTGCTCATGATGTGAGCAAAGGTTTTCAGGGCCTGTTCTGCCCGTTCCAAGTAGTCCAGATCTCCGGTGATGGCGGCTAGGCGCACCAGGTTGGCAATGGCCACCCCATTGGCCGCGGGCGTGGCGTTGTCCTGAAACTCCTTCTCCCGCACCAACAGTTCAGGGGTGCTCTGGGCATCGCTGACAAAGTATCCCCCCCTGGCCGGATCCCACAGTTGCGCGTCCATCTCCTGCTGGAGCTGGAGGGCAGCCTGCAACCAATCTTGGGGGGTGGGATCCCTCACCAGCGGCAGGCTGACTTGGTGCAAGTCCAATAGGGCTTTGATCAACAGGGCATAATCTTCCGATTTAGCGGGTACTTGGGCTGTGCCGTCGTAGTTCAGGCGCAGCAGGGATCCCGTCTGGGGGTGGCGCTGCTGGCTGAGGATAAATTGGGCGGCTCGCAGGGCCAACTGCAGACAGTCCTCGTCGCCAAACACCTGGTAGGCCCGCGCCAGTCCAGAGATCATCAGGCCGTTCCAAGAGACGATCATCTTGGTGTCCGTGACAGGTGGGATCCGCCCCGGCCAAGAGCGTTGGCGGGCCGAGCGGGCATCTACCGCGGGTGGGAAGGGGGTTCTCCGCTCTGTGGAGCCGTAGCGGGCCCGAAACAGATGGGTGGTCAAGGCGGTCTCTACTTCCGGCGGCAGCTCTCCTCCCTGTTTGCGCTGCAAGACGATGCAGCCGGGCCGATCGGGGAAATTGGGCGACAGGTCAAACGCCTGCTGTAGGGCGCGGAAGGTTGCTTCATCCAGCAGATCCTGCAGCTCCTGCCAGCGCCAAACGTAGAACTCGCCCTCCTCCGGCTCCGTGTCCTCCGTCCGGGCAAAGCTGTCGGCATCCTGGGCGGCATAGAAATATCCGGCAGGGGCAGTCATCTCCCGCGCCACCCATTCCACCGTCAGGCGCACCGCCCGCTCGATAGCTGGATCCTGGATCCCGTGGGCCCACAGCTCAGACAGAAACTCCAAGATCTGCCCGTTGTCGTAGAGCATTTTTTCAAAGTGGGGCACCGTCCAGGTGGGATCCACGGTGTAGCGGTGAAACCCGCCGGCCACATGGTCGAAGATCCCTCCCAACACCAAGGCCATGCCCCGCTCCTTAGCCCGTTCCAGCGCCGTCGGCGAGCCGGGGATCCCTTCCGGTGGGTCGAAGCGGGCCGAGCGCAACACCAACTGGGCGTAGGGCATCATGGGGAACTGCTGCACCGCCCCGGCGTTGGCCAGCAAAGGCTGGATTTTGGGGATCCCGGAGCGGAGCAGGTCAGGGGGAAGGTGGTCTTCCGGCACCAGGTCGCTGAGGGTGGTCAGGGCCATCAAAATCTGGCCTTTCATCTCCTCGATTTTGTCTTTTTCCTGGCGGTAAAACTGGAGGATGCGCTGCAGCAAGGTCAAAAAACCCGGACGGCCAAAGCGGGGTTCCACCGGGAAATAGGTGCCCGCGTAAAACGGCACCAGATCATCGGGGGTGAGGAAGACATTGAGGGGCCACCCCCCCTGCCCGCTCATGAGCTGCAGCGCCTGCATGTAGATGCTGTCCAGATCGGGCCGCTCCTCGCGATCCACTTTGATGGGCAAAAAATGGGCATTAAGAAAGGCGGCGATCTCCGGGTTGGAGAAAGCCTCCCCCTCCATGACTGTGCACCAGTGGCAACTGGAATAGCCGATGGACAGAAAAATCGGCTTGTCCTCGGCCCGGGCTTTCTCCAGAGCCTCCGGGATCCAAGGCCACCAATCCACCGGGTTCTCGGCGTGCTTGCGCAGGTAAAGGCTGGAACACGTGGCGAGGCGATTGGCCATAGGTACACCCTCTCACCCTTTTTGCTTCAGGCTAGCGCGTCCTCTTCCCAAGGCCGAGCCAACCCACTGTTGTTCAAGATACACTCACCTACGCCTCTTCTTGCCCTGAGGCTCCCTGTTGGTCAGACCTGCTCCTGTTCGGCAGCCGGGATCAAAAACCCCAGCGGACGCCCGTGTAACACCAGAGTGGTGCTGGGATTTTCCACAAAACCAATTCGCTCGTAAAAGCCGCGCTGATGGGTGGTAAACAGGTAGATGCGCTCCACCGACTGCAGGTGGGGATGGCTGATCAGGGTTTCCACCAGCTTGCGCCCGATGCCCTGGCGGCGGTAGTCGTGATCAACCACAATGTCCCAGAGGACAGCCCGGTAAACCCCATCAGAGGTGGCGCGGCCAAAGCCGATCAGGCGCTCCCCGTCCCAGGCGCTGACCACCGGGTGGCTGTGGGCGATGGCCCGCTCCATCTCTTCCCGCCGGCGATTCTGGGCCCAAAAGGCGTTGCGGTTCAACAACAGCAGGAGCTGCTCCAGATCCAGATCGCCCCGCTCCAGGGAGAAGCGAATGTTGCGGTTGTCCACCGGTTGATGAGAAAGGGCGATGACAGGCTCAGGAGGGGGATCGGACATAGATTCAGACCTTGGCAGCAGCGAGAGTTAACAAGGAATCAAGGGGTCGTCGCAAAACGGAGAACAAACCTGGCTAGGGCTAGCTGGCCGGAGTATTGCTGGCGCTCGCTCCCGCCTGCTCTAGGGCATAGGCTTTGAAGCGCTCCAAGTCCGCCTGGATGGTGCTCTCCACAACTTTGCCCACAAACAGGCCATCCAAGATCTTGCCCAGGATCCCCGGGATCTTGTAGGCCACCGACAGCTTAACAATGGTACTGCCTTTGCGGTCGTAAAAGCGCAGTGCCCCGCGATTGGGCAAGCCTTCCACCGATTGCCAGCCGATGTGCTGGTGTTTCACCACCGTGTGGGTGCGGGAGATCCAACTGAAAGTAAGGCCGCGCGTATCCAGCGTCCACCGCGACAGCTCCTGATCCAGCAGCTCCACCGAGCGGATCCACTTCATCCAGCGCGGCATGAGGGCAAGGTTGGCCCACAGCTCCCACACCTGCTCGATGGGAACCGGCACCTCCACCTGACAGGTGTGCTCTAACCAATCTGACTCGGACATGGGGCCTCCCACGCAACATCCGGCAGAACTATCCCAGGGCTTGGCCACAGCGCCTCGGGACAGGCTCCCCGCTTTACAAAATTTTATATCGACCTAAGATAGCATTATCGGCCTCATGAAAGTTCGGGGCTCTGCACTTTCTGGCAGCCCGGTTGTTGGGTTCGAGCAAGTTGTAGCTGCCCCCATAGGGGCAAGGCAGAAGGCAGGTATGATGATTGCCATCTGCAAGCTTCACTTACGTCGGCTCGGTGCGTCCACTCATTTGACTTGATGGAACGACCTCACCATGGTTTCTCAATGGAAACAGCATCTTAAGAACTATTTCGTGGCGGGTTTGCTGGTGGTGATCCCTCTGGCAACCACGATTTGGCTAACGGTGGAGGTGGCCACCTGGAGCATCGGCTTTTTGACCAGCATTCCCAAGCAGTTTAATCCCATCCAGGGGCTGCACCCCATTTTGATCAACCTCATCGATCTGGCGGTGGGCTTGTTGACGCCGGTTGTGTTCATCCTGCTGATCGGCTTCATGGCCCGCAACATTGTCGGCCAGTGGCTGCTCAACCTGAGCGAGCAGTTGCTCCACGCCATCCCGGTGGCGGGGTTGGTCTACAAGACCCTGAAGCAATTGGTCAGCGTTTTGTTTGCCCCCAACAATCAGCGCTTTCGGCGGGTGGTGCTGGTGGAATATCCCCGGCCTGGGGCTTGGTCGCTGGCCTTTGTAACCGGCACCATTCAAACCCCAATCCGGCCGGATGGGCCGCAGCGCTCCCTCAGCCTGTTCGTGCCCACCACCCCTAACCCAACGACGGGCTGGTACGCCATCGTGCCGGAAGACCAGGTGGTGGAGGTGTTCATGCCGGTAGAGGACGCTTTCAAGATGCTCATCTCCGGTGGGATCGTGACCCCGGAAACTTTTGAGGCCGGGCTGCAACGGCGCGAAGGGGCCCTGGCCATGCCCAGCCTGCGGGAGTTGGTGGAACAAGAGCGGGCGGCGGCATCCGCTAGAGCCGACTCAATGGAACCCGAAGTGGGCTTTGAGAGCCAAAGGATCCCCTAATCAGGCTTGTCCTTCTCCCAATAGGTCGGGCTGCCAGAGCTGGTATTCTTTGGCCTGCTCCAGGCGTACATAAAAAGGCCGCATCTGCCGATCCAGCGTCTCCACTTGGTCGGGAGAAAAGGCTTTCCAGTCGGCGCGGCTGGCCCAGCGGAGGATGAGGTGAACAAGTTCGGGATCCTCTTGGTCCAGCCAGACTTCTTTGCCCAAAAAGCCCGGCTGTTGTCGCAGGGCAGGCCCCCAGATCCGCTCGTCTTCCTGAATGAAGGCCATCTGGCCGCCGGGAGGAACCCGGAAGCAGAGGTGTTCGATGGCGATGGGCTGGTCTGACATCGGCAAAAGTTGGCTCTTGGCTGGCTAGGACGCGGACGAAGGGTTGATCAGCCGCTGCAGGGTGGGGATGAAGTCGGGGTAGGAGATGCGGGCACAGTCGGCCCCTCGAAGGGTGGTGGATCCCTGGGCGGCCAGGGCGGCCACCATCAGGCTCATGGCGATGCGGTGATCGGCGTGGCTGTCCACCTCGGCCCCTTGCAACGGGATCCCGCCTTTGATTTCCAGGCCGTCGGGATACTCGGTGACCTGGGCCCCCATCCGGCTGAGTTCCTGGGCGATGGCCGCCAAGCGGTCGCTCTCTTTAACCCGCAATTCCGCCGCATCGCGAATGACCGTAGTCCCCTCGGCAAAAGCTGCCGCCACCGCCAAAACCGGGATCTCGTCGATTAGCGTGGGAATGAGATCGCCACCAATGCTGCAGCCCCGCAAGCGAGCCGAGCGCACCCGCAGATCCCCCAGGGGTTCACCCGCCATCTCTCGCCGGTTCTCCACTTGAATATCGGCCCCCATCTCCTGCAACACCTGCAGCACGCCGGTGCGGCTGGGGTTGAGGCCCACATCCTGCAGCAGCAACTCGCTCTCCGGCACAATCGAGGCGGCCACCAGCCAAAAGGCTGCTGAGCTGATGTCCCCCGGTACCTGCACCGTCTGGCCCACCAGGCGGGATCCTCCCACCACAGCCACGGTTTTCGCCTCGACATCGACGTGGATCTGGGCGCCAAAGGCCCGCAGCATCCGCTCCGAGTGGTCGCGGGAGAGGGCCGGCTCTGTAACTTGCGTGGTGCCTTCTGCCAAAAGGCCCGCCAGCAACAGACAGGACTTCACCTGGGCCGAGGCCACCGGCGAGTGGTAGTGAATTCCCTGCAGGGATCCCCCCTGCACCGCCAAGGGCGCCAAGGTGCCCCCCGCCCGCCCCCAGATGTTGGCTCCCATCTGCCGCAGCGGCTCCACCACCCGCCCCATGGGCCGTGAGCGCAGGGAGCGATCCCCAGTGACAGCAAAAAAGCGCCCCCGCTGGCCGGCCAGAATCCCTAGCATCAGGCGCAGGGTGGTGCCGGAATTGCCGGCGTCTAAGACATCTGTCGGCTCCTGCAGGCGATCCAAGCCCACCCCTTGAATGCGGACGCACTCGCTGTTGAGCTCGGGGATCCCAGCCCCTAGCGCCCGAAAACAGGCCGCCGTACTGCGAGGATCCTCCCCCAGCAGCAGCCCGTGAATGACGGTTTCCCCTTCCGCCAGGGATCCCAGCATCAGGGCGCGGTGGGAGATGGACTTATCGCCTGGAACCTTGATTTGGCCGCGCAGGCCACGGACTGGCGAAAGTGTCAGGAGGTCGGGAGAAGAGGCGGTGGTCAGCACAGGAGCCGTGACAGCAGATAAAGACAGGGGCAGTCTTGATCATACTCAGGCGTGGATCTGCACCGCTTTCGCCGGCGGTTGAACTCGGGGAAGACAGGCCGTCTTTTGACAGCAGCCCTTCTCGTCCTTGAGGATGAGCTTAACAACATGGATTCCTCGGTCGGGGCCTGGCCTCGGCCTTTTTTTGCCAGCCCTGATTTTGCAGATGTTATCTACGATATCTAGTGCCTAAAGCTTCCCAGCCACTCATTCTCCCACAATACGTAGGCAATCTCGGCTGGCGGAACATCCATTGGCTTCTGTCGCCCTTGCCTGTAGATTGTGACTGAGCGGCGGCCTGTGATCTTTTCGGGAAGGCTGTGATAGAGTCAATAGGAGTTGTGAACGAGCTTTCCCAGAAAGCGGTCTAACGGTCTCAGGGCTGGGTGGCCAGAAGGGAGAAAGCGATCCTGTAGTCTCGGTAACTCAACAACTTTGCAGAGCAAGGCAAATTACCTTTCCTTTTTGGTTGGTTAAAGTTTTTGTCAAGTAGGATCCTCAGTTGCCGGTCAGCCACAGCCGTGCCTAAAATTGCCGAGGACTGGTGTTTTTCTAGAGGGTCTGTAGATACTATTGATTTTGCCTTCCTTTGGCCTGTTCTTCGCCCATTGACCTTTCGAGACCGACTGCCCTATGACAGATACTCATCCTTGTGCCCCCTGTATTGTGGATACGGGAACTTTGGTAAATAAGCGGGATATTTACCGGCTGCTATCCGATTTGGGACGTGTCCGTTACTTCGACATCGTGGATGGCACGGTACGCAAGCAGGGGGAAGGCTGCGTGATGGATGTTTTTCAGGATCCCACCGCCGCCACGCTGGTGGTAAATGGCAGCCTTTACCTGAATGTGAATAGCTTTGACTACGCCTGTCTGCGGGATCCTGCTGCGGCGGAGGAGCTTGCTGACCTGGGTAAGGAGCGAGCGGGCGTGGTTATTGACTTGGTTCAGGACAGCCGCATCTTGCGCTTGGTCCCCCTGGTGGAGCCGCGGTCGGATCCCGCGGAAGTTTTGGGGGATAACCGGGCGTTGCAGGCGGCAGTGGACGTTTTGGCCGCAGGCTGGGGCATAGAGGAAAGTTCTTCTGACTCCCTAGAATAAAGGATTCTAACCCGAAGAATTAGGCCGCCCATCTCGTCCTGAAGTTGGCCGGCACAGTGTGATGCAGATCATTCTTGGGAGGCGGGTCGCAGCCGGTATGATCCACTTGACTCGGAGAGCTTTTCGAGTTTGGGGGTGGTGTGCAGGTTTTTTCAAGGCGACGGCAGCTTCTGGGCAGAGTAGGGGGTCTGTTCGGATTCCTGGTGGCTGTGCTTCTGGTACTGGCGCTCAAGGCTTGCGGGGGAAGTGGTGGTTCCTCTTCGGTAAGTGTCATTCCCGCTCCCACAACCGTCATTCCCACCTCTACTCCAACTGTCGTTCTCACCCCTACCCCGACTGTTTTCCCTTCGCCGACGGCTACCTCTGTTCCCCAGTTCGCGATTGACGTTCGTTTTCCCGACAACAGCCTCACTCCCAGCCAGCAAGCCATTGTCCGCAGCGCGGCCTTGAGGTGGCAGGAGATCATCGTCGGGGATCAGCCGGATCTACGGCCCACCAACATCCGGGCCGGCGAGTGTGCCGCGGGGTTTCCCAGCACAGCGCTCAATTTCCCTATCGACGATCTATTGGTGGAGGTGCGGGCAAGAGACCTGGGCGACGAGCGGATTTTGGGGGGAGCAGCTCCCTGTTTTGTGCGGGCCTCCAATGGCCTGCCTTTCTACTCTGTGGTTGTGTTCAACAGCCAAAACCTCTCGGCTTTGGAAGAGCGAGGCGACCTGCCCATTACTGCCCTGCACGAGTTGGGCCATGCGCTTGGCTTTTTGCCCAGCGTCTGGGATCCCAAGGGGCTGACGGTGGGCTTGGTGGGGCGGGATCAGCCGACGCCGCCGGGCTATGACCCCCGCTTTATTGGCCCGCGGGCGGTTGCCGCTTTTACCACGTTGGGGGGGAATACCCCTTCTGTTCCCTTAGAGAACCAGCTTGGGGAGGGATCCCGCGATTCCCACTGGCGGGAGAGCGTCTTGGGTCGGGAGCTGATGACCACCCGCCTCGACCGGGGGGTGCCCAATCCCTTAAGCATCCTTACGGTGGGAGCGATGGCAGATATCGGCTACGCGGTGAACCCGGCGGCAGCCGATGGCTTTGAGCTGGGGCGCAGCCGGCCCATCTCGGAACCCCTGGAGCTGCAGGAGCTGGAGCTGGCCCTACCGCTGCGGCGCTTCGATGCCACAGGCAGACCGGTGGGGGATCCCTGAGGTTGAAAAAAGCATATCTACCTATAGCCAAGCTGCCCGTTCTTAACAATAATGAGTGGCCAGTTGCAGAACGTTACGACATCGGCAAAATGGGCATTCTCAAAAAGCTGTTCGGCGGTCTTTTTTCCTTCTTTGGCATTCTCTTCGGCGGTCTGGTGGATTTTGTAACTGGGCCTTTTCGCTCGGCGCCTGGACAATCCGCTCCAAGCCAGTCGGCAACTTCCTCTAACTCTGCGGCAACGGCTGCGCCTGCCAAGCCCAAAGTGGTGGTCGAAAGGCCCTTTGTGCCCAACGAGATCCCGGCTCCGCGTCCTAACCGTCGCCCTGGCCCAGCTCTAGATCTGTTCCGCGCCATGGCCCAAGAGATCCCGTCGGCGCGGGCCTAGCTTGCCCTACTTTTGGGGAGCAGCTCGTAAGATGGAGATGGCCCTGTATTCTGGAGACTGCTCCCTATGTCGGATCTTTCTTTCTCAGAACAAGAACGGCTAAAACAGCTTGAGCGCGAACTGGAGCAGGCGGCTGCGGCCTCTGGGGCGCTGAGCTCGTCTCAGGGGAAAAATGCCGTTCGCACTTGGGCTGAGTGGGGGCGTCCACTGCTGACGGTTTTGGCCATTTTGGGCTGTATCTTGCTGGTGGGGCTGGTCTTCCGGGTTTTCACCACTGTTCTCAAGTGGGCGGTGGTGGCGGGTCTGGGCTACCTGCTCTACGTCTGGGTGGTGGCGCCGCGGCTGGGCCTTCCCACCGGAGCGAGGCCAAAGGCAGAAGACAGGGATCTGGACAGCTTTTGATGCGCAGGGATCCCTGGCGGGCCCGCGCCTACCTGGCGGCGGCTATCTTGGGCTGGGCCACAGCGGCCAGCGCCTTTAAGTTCGGGTTGCAGCACCTCTCACCGACGGTCTTGCTGATTTTTTCGGCGTGCAGCTCCTGCCTGATCTTGGGGATTGTTCTAGTGATTACAGGTCGGGCAAATCTTGTCCGCCAACAGAAGGGATCCCAAATTGGCCTGTCGGCGCTGCAGGGGCTGCTCAACCCGTTTGGCTACTACGGGGTGCTCTTCCAAGCCTATGATCGCCTCTCGGCCCAGGCGGCACTGGCTTTAAATTACACCTGGCCGCTGCTGCTGGCTCTCTTGGCGGTGCCGCTGTTGGGGGAGCGCCTGCGCGGGCGGCTGCTGCTGGCTTTGGGAACGAGCCTGGTGGGGGTGGTGCTGGTGGCCACGGGGGGCTCCTGGGGCACCCTGCAAGTGGAGGATCCCTGGGGAGTGGGACTGGCGGTGGGCAGCGCCGCTATTTGGGCCCTCTACTGGCTGCTCAATGTGCGGGATGGACGGGATGCCGTGCTGAAGTTGTTCCTGGGGTTTGTCTTCGGCAGCGGCTATTGCCTGGCGCTATTGCCGTTGCAGGAGCTGAGGTGGACTCTAGCAGGGCTGGGCTGGGCGGCCTACATCGGCTTGGCGGAGATGGGCCTGACTTTTGTGTTCTGGCTGCGGGCGCTGGAGCTGGCGGACGAGCGCGGATCCCTGGCCAATTGGGTCTATGTCACGCCATTCCTGTCGCTGGGGTTGATCGCGGTGCTGTTGCAGGAGCCGATCGCGCCAGGATCGCTGCTGGGCCTGGGCCTCATCTTGGCCAGCAACCTCTGGGGATCCCGGCAGGAAAAGTCTCAGCCTGTGCTTTCCTAAGGCTATGGCGGTGAATCCAGTTCCTCTCTATGTGGCGGCAACGGCCCACGGGTTTGGACACGTCACCCGGCTGACGGCGGTGGTGAACACTTTGCGGCGGCGGGAGCCGCAGATCCTGCCCATTTGGGTGACGCCGGCTCCCGCTTGGCTGCTGGAGCGCTACGGGGAAGGGGAGTTTCTGCATCGGCCCCGCGCTTTGGACGTGGGGGTGGTGCAGCCGGATGGGCTGCAGGCGGATCTGCCGGCGACGTTGGCGGCCCTGCGGGCGTTCCAAGCGGGGTCTGCCGACCTCATCCGAGAAGAGGCGGAGTTCATCCGCAGCCAGGGGGTGCCGTTGCTGCTAGGGGATGTGCCCCCCATTGCCGCCGCCATTGCCGAGGCCGCCGGGATCCCCTGCTGGATGGCCAGCAACTTCGGCTGGGACTTTATCTATCAAGAGTACGGCCCCCAGTTTCAGCCCTTTGTAAGCTGGATCCGCGAGCTGTACGGGCGCTGCCAGCGGCTGTTTCGCCTGCCCTTTGCTGAGCCTATGGGCGCCTTTCCCCACCAGGAACCCGTGGGGTTGACGGGGTCGGATCCCCGCTACTTGGCTGAGGAGGTGGCCCAGCGCCTAGGGCTGGAGCGGGAGCGGCCCACGGTTTTGTTGACCTTTGGCGGGCTGGGGCTGCAGGGCTTGCCCTACGAGCGGCTTTTGGATTTTCCCGACTGGCAGTTTCTCACCTTCGACCCCAAGGCTCCCCCTCTGCCTAACCTGCAGATTCTGGACGGGCGGAGGTGGCGCCCGGTGGATGTCATGCCCCTCTGCCGCTGGGTAGTGTCCAAGCCGGGCTATGGCACCCTAGCGGAGGCGCTGCGCTGTGGGATCCCCATGGCCTGTGTCAACCGTTCCAGCTTTGCCGAGTCGCCCCTCTTGGTGGAGGGATTGCGGCGCTACGGTTGGCATCGTATCCTCTCGCCGGAAGAGTTCTTTGCGGGATCCTGGGACTTCTTGCGGGATCCCCCTCACCCACCCCAGGCGTCGGAGGAGCTGGATCGCAAGGGCAATGAGGCCATTGCCGACGCTATTGCGGCGTTCCTGAGGCAGTAGCATAGGGAGCAGCTTCCTGGAGTGGATCCCATGGCCGGCAGCACAACCGAGTCTTTGCGGCAACTCTACGAGGAACTGCCCTATCCCAACGTACCTGTTGAGGCGTCGGGCCGCAGCGCCATCGGTAGTCTGTACCGCCTGAGCTGGACGACGGCCCAATACGCCCGTACCCGCGCCATCCTGCCCAGCGAGGGGATCGCCATCCTCAACGTCGGCTGTGGCTCCGGCTGGGAGACCTTGATCTTGGCGGAGGCCAACCCAGGGGCGCGGCTGGTGGCCTGCGACCTCTCGCCGGCGTCGGTGCAGGCAACGGAGCGGCGCCTGCGCTACCACGGCTTTGGGGAGGTGGAGCTGCATGTCCTCAACCTGTTGGAGATTGAACAACTGGGGCAGCAGTTTGACTTCATCAGCCTCAACGACGTGCTCTATTTGCTTGAGGATCCCGTGGCGGGCTTGAAGGCGCTTAAGCGGGTGCTCAAGCCGGACGGGATCTTGCGGGCCAACCTACACCACGCCTACCAGCGGCAGGTGATCTTCCGCCTGCAGGAGGCGTTTCGGCTGCTGGGCCTGTTTGAGCTGCCCACCCCCGAAGCCTGCCGGCGGGTGCGGGAGTTCATGGCCAGCCTGGCCTCTGACGAGCTGCGGGCTGCCCTACACTGGGATCCCCAGATCTACAGCGACGACACCAACATCCGCGCCAACTACCTCTTACCCGGCGACAAAGGGTTTTTGATCCCGGATCTGATGCGCATGCTTCAAGAGGCGGAGCTGGGCTTGGTTTGCCTAGTGGACTACGCCGACTGGGATCCGACGCTGCTCTTCAAAGACAGGGCCATGCCGGCTTGGCTGCAGGCGGAGCTGGACAAGCTTTCCCCTGCCGAGCAAAACCACTTCTACGAGCTAATCTACCCCAACCACCGCCTAATCGACTTTTGGGCGGAGCACCCCGGCTCTTCCTTGGTCTTGCCCTGGAGCGACGCCGACTGGCTGGAGGGCAGGGTGCAGCTCAACCCCACCCTGATGGACAACGCCGAGTTTCGCCACAACTTTGCCCAGGCCCACGACAAGAAGCTGGAGTTTGCCATGAACTGGCCGGGGGCCAGCCGTGGGCGCCTGACCATACCAGCCCCCCAGATGGCCTGGCTGGGATCCCTGTTGCAGGGGCCAGTGGCGGTGGCCGGCCTGATCGAGCAGGCGGCCCAAGCCCATCGGATCGACCAGGAAGCGGCCCAGGAGCAGGTGCTCACCTACCTGGCAGGGCTGGAGTCGTTTCTGTTTGTGATGTTGGATCCCAGCCCAGCTTCTCTTGCCGAAGAAGGGATTTGAAATGGCGGCAATCTTGGGCCTGCAGGGGAGAGGATCCCTAGCGGTCCACCAGGCGCAGCTCAAAGGTAAGAATGTTGGCGGCCAAAATCTCCAAAGCTCCCCCCTCGATGAGGTCGCGGGTGAGGGCAGCCCCGGAGCCACTTTGTTGGATCAATTCTCGGCTGCGGCGCACTGTCTCTTGGCGCTGGGGATCGTCCACGACCACCTGCCGCTGGTTGGAGAGGCTAAGGCGGTAGTAGTGGGGCAGCTCGCCACGGGTGGCGTCAATGGCCAGGTTGGTTTCTTCAGGAGCAACGCGGAAGGGGGCACGGGCGGTGAGCAGCGCCACCTGGATATCCTGATCCCGCCCGTCCAGGCCCTGGAGCTCGGAGATGTCGATCTGGAAGCGGAGGGTGTCGCGGTCGCGGCTGAGGCGCTCTGCCCGCACCTGGTTAAAGCCGACGGCAAACTCCCGCTCCGGCTCGCCAAACCGCTGGATGGTGGACTGCAAGACCGATTCTTCGTTGAGGGGGGTAACCCGGATGAGGTAGTCCCAGTTCTGGACAAAGGCATACTCATTGGGCCCGACGCGGACATTGGGATCCACCAGGTTGGCAGTGGGGCCAGGGCTGCCGGCCCGGCTGAGGGCCACCAGGTACCAATAGTTGGGGCTGATGGGCAAGCCCATGGTCATGCGCACTTCCAATACTGGCCGCGCCCAAGCAGCAACCGCCGTGAAGGCTGTGATGGCTGCTGCTCCGAGGCAGCTCCACAGCCAGTGCTGAGGACGACAGTCGAGCTGCAGTGGGCGAAACCAGGTTACGGCTACAGTCCTCATATCAACTTCCTCAACTGCAGCGACTTGCCTTCGCGTCAGGTAACAAAAGATCCGATGCTTGCGCAACAAGTTTAGAACCGTCTGGCCAAAGATGGCCGTTGTCCGGCGAGCTGGGGCTCTGGACGCTAAGCTGGGCTTTTGGCTAAGCATACACCTTAGTTCTGGGTTGGGAAGGATGGCAAGCGCTTTTGCACAGGTGCAGGAAGGCACAGGCTCATTACCTTGGTTAGTTGAGCCAATGCAGAGAGGGGATGCCTCTGTTGTGGGAGCAGTTGTAATCATGAGGCGATTGCGAACAGCTCTGCCGCTGTTGTGTTTTTCTTTGCTGCTGGCTGCCTGTCGAGCGGGGGGGCCCCCTCGCGGCATGGAAGGCCGAGGAAGTGGACAAAGCCAGCCCACCCCGGTGGCCATCGGCGCCGTGGAAGAACGGCCCATTCAGGAGACTGCGGAGTTCATCGCCAGCCTCGGATCCCAGCAGGTGGCAAGCATCCGGCCCCAGGTGAGCGGCCAGGTAACCCAGGTGTTCGTGCGGCTGGGATCCCAGGTCTCTGCCGGGGCGCCCCTGTTTGCGATCGACAGCCGGCAGCAACAGGCGGCGGTGGCCGGCCAAACGGCGGGGATCGCGGCGGCCCAGGCCAACCTGGAGAGCAGCCGAGCCGTGCTCAGCCAGTTGCGGGCGGAGCGGCTGCGGCTGGAGGCGGCGGCAGAGTTCGCCCAGGAGCAGCACGAGCGCAACCTGCGCCTCTTGGCCGAGGGGGCTATTAGCCAGGCGCAAGCGGATCAGTCCAGCCGGGATCTGCGCCAGGCGGAGGCAGCCTTGGCGGCCCAGCAGGAGCAGATCCGGGCCCAAGAGGCGGCCATCTTGCGGGCAGAGCGAGAGGTGGAGCGGGCCCGGGCCGAGGCGGAGCGGCAGCAGGTGCAACTGCAGTTTTTCCAGGTCACGGCTCCCTTTGCCGGCATTGTCGGCGAGGTGTTGGTGCGGCAGGGGGATTATGTGACACCCCAGACGGTTTTGACCACCCTGACCCAAACCCAGGCGCTGGAGCTGAACCTGAACATCCCGCTGCAGCAGGCCCCCCGCCTGCGCATCGGCACGCCGGTGCAGATCCTAGATAGCAGCGGCGAGGTCATCGGCAGCAGCCAAGTCTCTTTCATTGCGCCTGAAGCGGATCCCGGCACGCAGTCGGTCCTGGCCAAGGCCTTGCTGGAGAACCCCGCCGGCCAGTTGCGTAACGCCCAGTTTGTGCGAACCCGCATCGTCTGGGAGGAGCGGCCAGCTTTGTTGGTGCCGGTGACGGCGGTAGCCCGTCTGGGCGCCCAAACCTTTGTCTACACGGTGCAGACTGCAGATCCTGCAGAAGAGGGGCAGCCCCCTGGAGCGGTGGCGGTGCAAAAGCCGGTGCGGCTGGGATCCATCCACGGCAACAGCTACGAGGTGGTGGAGGGGCTGCAGGCCAATGAGCCGATTGTGCTGAGCGGCCTGCAAAAAATCCGCGATGGCGCCCCCATCGTCGATGAGGTGCTTTTGCAGCAGAGGAGGCAAGGAGGAGGGAGACCACCTGGATCCCCGCCCTAGATCTCCCCTCTTGAGCTCGGCCACTCCCTTCTACTCCTCATGCGGATCCCTGTCTATGTTTGTTGACTTTTTCATTCGCCGCCCTGTCTTTGCCAGCGTCTGCTCCATCCTAATCGTGCTGGTGGGAGCGGTGAGCATCCCCCTGTTGCCGGTGGACTACTACCCGCAGGTGGCGCCGCCGGCAGTGACGGTGACCGCTGTTTACCCCGGGGCCGATGCCGAGACGGTGGAGACGGCGGTGACGAATGTGCTGGAGCAGGAGATCAACGGCGTCGAGGGCATCCGGTACATCTCCTCGGTCAGCAGCAGCAACGGCACCAGCCAGATCACCGTCACCTTCAGCCCGGATCGGGATCTGGACACAGCAGCTGTGGATGTGCAGAACCGGGTGGCACGCGTGCAGGCGCGGCTGCCGGCAGAAGTGATTCAAAACGGCCTCAGCGTGGAAAAGGCGGGCGATAGCGCTTTTGTGCAGGTGGTGGCGCTGCGCTCAGAGGCGGGGGAATACGACGAGCTGTTTGTGAGCAACTACGCCGAGCTGTTCGTGCGGGATGCCCTGCGGCGCATCCGTGGCGTTAGCGATGTCATCGTCTTTGGGGAGCGCACCTATGCCATGCGCATCTGGCTGGATCCGACGCGGCTGGCCGGCTACGGGCTGACGGCGCTGGATGTGGTGAACGCGGTGCGCCAGCAGAATATCCAGGTGCCTGCCGGCCAAATCGGCAGCCAGCCCAGCCTGCCGGATCAGGAGTTTCAGATCAGCGTCCAGGCCACGGGTCGGCTTTCCCAGCCGGAGGAGTTTGCCCAAATTGTCCTCAAAGCCAGCCCAAATGGCGGCTTGGTGCGCATTGCCGACGTGGGCCGGGTGGAGCTGGGAGCCCGAAGTTACGATACGTTCTTCCGCATCGGCGGCCAGGAGGCGGTGGGGATCGCCATCACCAAGCAGCCGGATGCCAACGCCCTCGAGGTGTCGCGGCAGGTGCGGCAGACGTTGGCCGAGCTGGCGAAAAATTTCCCGCCCGGCTTGATCTACGAGATCGCCTTCGACGCCACGCTGTTCATCACCGAGTCGGTACAAGAGGTGATCTTCACCCTGCTCCAGGCTATCGTCCTGGTGGTGCTGGTGCTGTTTATCTTTTTGCAAGATTGGCGCATCACCCTTATCCCTACCGTCACGATCCCGGTGGCGCTGCTGGGGACGTTCGCCTTTGTGCGCCTATTCGGCTTTTCCATCAACACCCTGACCATGTTTGGCCTCACTTTGGCCACCGGTTTGGTGGTGGACGACACCATCGTGGTGGTGGAGAACATCTCCCGCTACATCCGCGACCGCGGCATGCGGCCTCTGCAGGGGGCCTCGGCGGGGATGAACGAGGTGCTGGGGGCGGTGATTGCCACGACGCTGGTGCTGCTGGGCTTGTTTGCGCCGATCGCGTTCTTTCCCGGCACCAGTGGCCGCATCTACCAGCAGTTTGCCGTCACCATTGCCGTATCGGTTTCCCTGTCTACGTTTAATGCCATTACCCTGGCCCCGGCGTTGTCGGCGCTGCTGATCCGCCCACGTTCTGAGCAGATGTTTTGGCTGTTGCGCTGGTTTGACCGGGCGGTGGAAGGGATCCGCGCCGCCTATCGCCGGCTGCTGGAGCTGGTGGTGAAGCTGCGGCTGGTGGTGGTGGCGGGGTTTGTCGCCTGTCTGGGCCTCACCTATTGGCTGTTCCAGATCGTGCCAACGGGGTTTGTGCCGGATGAGGATCAGGGCTTTTTCATCACCATTGTGCAGGGGCCGCCGGGGGTTTCGCTCAACTACACCGACCGGGTCATCCGGCAGGCCAGCGCCATTTTGGACGGGATCCCGGAAATCGAAAACCAGGTGATCGTGGGGGGGTTCAGCTTTACTGGGCCCTCGCCGGGGAACGGGTTGATCTTCGCCACCCTCAAGCCCTGGGACAAGCGGCGGCGACCGGAACAATCGGCGCAGGCGATTGTCAACCGGCTGTTCGGGCCCTTTTTGGGCGGGATCAGCCGCTCGTTGGTGATCCCGATTTTGCCGCCAGCCATTCCCGATCTGGGAAACACGGGCGGGTTTACCTTCCAACTCCAGGATCGGGGGGTGAACGATTTCAACCTGCTGCAGCAGACGGCCAACGCCTTTTTCTTTGTGGGCAACTCGCCGCCCCCGCCGGGCCAGCCCCCCCTGGGCGTGCGGATTAATCCGCCCACCTTCAACGCCAACTCCCCCCGGTTGCAGGTCAAGGTGGATCGGGACATAGCGCAGGTTCTGGGGATCCCGCTGGCCGAGGTCTTCGGCACGCTACAGACGCTGCTGGGAGGCACCTATGTCAACGACTTTGACCTGTTCAACCGCAATTACCGGGTCTACGTCCAGGCGGACCAGGCTTTCCGGAGCAGCCCCGAACGTATTGGCCAGTTCTACGTGCGCGGTGGGCAGGGGCAGCTCTTGCCCTTGAGCACGTTGGTTCAGGTGGAGGAGACCACCGGCCCGGCGCTCATCAATCATTTCAACCTCTTCCGCTCGGCGGAGATCCAGGGCAGCCCGCTGCCGGGCTTCAGCTCGGGCCAGGCCATTCGGGCTATGGAAAGTCTGGCTGCCCGCTTGCTGCCCCAGGGGTTTGGCTTCGAGTGGTCGGGCCTGTCCTTAGAAGAGATCGAGTCGGGGGGGCAGGCGCCGCTGATCTTTGCTTTGGGGTCGGTGTTCGTCTTCCTGGTGCTGGCGGCCCAATTTGAGAGCTATGTGGATCCCTTGATCATTCTGCTGGCGGTGCCGCTGGCGGTTTTGGGGGCGCTCTCGGCCCAACTGCTGCGGGGCCTGGCCAACGACATCTTTTGCCAAGTGGGGCTGGTGATGTTGATCGGTCTGGCCAGCAAGAACTCGATCTTGATCGTGGAGTTTGCCAACCAACTGGTTGCCCAAGGGATCCCACTGGCCAAGGCCGCGATCCAGGCGGCGGAGACGCGTTTCCGCGCCATCCTCATGACGGCTTTGAGCACGATCCTGGGCATTTTCCCGCTGGCGGTGGCCAGTGGCGCCGGGGCTGCCAGCCGCCAATCTCTGGGCACGGCTGTTATCGGCGGTATGTTCGTCTCAACCCTACTCAGCCTGCTGGTGGTGCCGGTGCTGTATGTCGTCCTCAAAGGGATCCAAGCCCGGCTGTTGGGGGGAGCGACTGTGGATCTGGCGCATCTGCCGCCGCCAGAGGATCCCAAAGGTCTGCTGCCGGAAGAATCGACTTGACTGCAGGGCAAGACCTATGCTTGTGGATTCCAGCTTCTTCCAGGGACACAGAGGGATAGCGCAGAACCTTGGGGCTCTTGCCCCTTTTCTCAGCCGAGGGCCTCATCTCGGAGCAGCTCGGCGCCGCTAGATACTCTCTCCCAGAACTGGGCCAAGTGTTGCAGGCCCACGAACCCCAACTGCCAGAGGATCAAAGCCAGGGGGCCGTGCTGCTGCCGCTGGATCTTCAGGGCCAAGGCCAGTTGTTTGGGCTTGAGGAGCTGTTGCTGCTCGGCAAAGCGGCAGAACTGCCGATCCCATTGGCTGAGGGCTTGTAAATCCGGCATGGTCGGTTCCATAGGCTTGGCTGGACAAGAAACGCATGGATTGAACGTCAGGGGTCGGGATCTCTGCAGGAATCTTGAGGATCTTTTTGTGGATCCCTTTCAATGGATTTCTTCCAGGGTAAGCGCTCCCCTCAGCTCTCCCCAAGGCGGGTCAGGGCAGAGGGCACTGAGCTTTGCCGCAGAGCTGGCTTACAGGTGCTGTTGGGATAACCCCTAGCTCCAGGGATCGTCCTCGAAGGGGCTGTCCTGCCAGTAACCGCCCGACTGGGGTGGAGGAGACTGTTGGGGTGGTGGGTAGACGATGGGAGTAGAGGGCGGCGGTGTGGGGATGGGAGTCGGCTTTTCCATATCCTCAAGCCGCGGCAGGTCGGCAGGCTTGGGTTCGACACCGAGGTTTCTCAGCTTGGCTTGCGTTTCTTGCACCTGAGCATTGAGCTCTTCTAGGTAGGCGCGATAGTGGTTGGCGGCTTCTAGATACTGCTTGGCTTTCTTTTCGTTTTCGTGGACAACCGCCTCCAGCTCTTTGGTACGAACGGTGTAGTCGGCCTCTTGGTTGGTGAGGTTTTCGATGGCCTGGTTGAGCACAGCCCGCCGGCGCTCCAGTTGGGCCACGATCTCCGACAGTTGCCGTTCCCGCTCGCTGAGGCTGCGCTCGCGGTTTTGGGTTTGTTCCAGTTGAAAGCTGGCTTGGCTCAGCTGCTCTCGCAAGTACATCACTTGCGGCTCTGTCTCGTTGCGCTCCTGCTGCAACTCAAAGACCCGTGCTTCCAGGTTATCTTTTTCCTGCTGCAAAACTTCCCGCTCATGCAAAAGACGGGTGTAGAGCTGGTTGAGGAAGTCCACCTCCATCACCACCTGGCTGAGCTGGGTGGCGTATTCCCCAACCAAAGCCAACTCCCGCGCGAGGTTTTGGGTTTCGCTGGTGGCTTGCTCGGTGAAAAACTGGGGAAGTTGGGTGGTTTCTCTGAGGCGTTGGGTGAACTGTTTGAAGCGGAAGGAAAAGTTGCTCGCCATTGCCGGTGCGGTAGCCTCGAAGATCAGGGGAATGCCGATGGTTCGGTTTCACAGTGTGTTGTCTGGATTGACTCCAATCTAACATCGAGCCACAACCCTTAGGTGGGATCGAGGGGAGTTTCAGGGGCCGGCAGGGCAACTTCTGCGGAGGGATCCCGTTTCTGGGATTCGGGTCGTGGGTCTCCTGCCACTTCATTGCCTTGACTGCCTTTAACCTTGTCTCCTGGTTTTTTCAAGTCGCCTTCAGAGAGGTGGCGCAGCAGCCGTTGCAGCAGCGGGATGTGGCGATCGCCGACGACGGAGAAGCGGCTCTCGATCTCCTCAGCAGGGATGGGATCCAGTTGGGCCAGCTCCGGCTCGCTGAGGAGGAGCACCCGTATGGCGGCAAGGGGGATCTGCAAGAACAGGTTGGCCCCCCAAAATCCAAAGGCGGCTACGGCCAGGCCGGCTAAGCGGGTGCCGTTGCCAGGGGTGAGGGGGGCAAAGAGGGGGGCAAAGTCGTAAAGGCGCTCACCGATTTCCAGCATCAGGATTGCCGCCAACAGCGTCAAGATCTTGTGTTCGGGGCTGAGGAAGGCAGCCAAGATGCGGCGTTGGTCGGGGGTGAGTTCCTCTGGGGGAACAGAGGCCACCAACAGGCTGAAGATGTCGAACGGTTTGCGCCACTGCATGGCAAAGACCGGCGCAATGCCCACCACAGCTACCCAAGCTTGCTCCACCCCCACCGGGAGGAGGGGATCCCCCGTGGCCAGCCCGATCAAGGTCAGCCCCACCCACAGGGGGAAGGCAAGGATCCCGGCGGCGTGGATCCAGAGGAAAGGTTCCTGCCAATGGCTGCGCATGGGTGGGTTCTGGGGGGATCGGAAAAAGAACAGAGCTAGGGGCGGGATTTGTCGATCACTTCCAGTTCTGTGAGGCGGAAGGTGACCAATTTATCCCAGTTGCCGCCTTCAAAGAGAACGGCGGCGTGGTCGTCGGTAACCCGCTGCACTTGTCCTTCAAAGAGGTAGTAGGTGTCGTTGGGATTGATGACCCGCACGGCAACGCCGGGGTAGATGGGGGGCAGGTCTTGGAGAAGAGATGGAGTTGCAGTCATGGTTGCTGTTAACAATCCTTACCGGTGGGGAAACCCTACCCTATCATTATGGGGGAAAGGCCCTCTCTTGCCGAGCCTTTCTCTGGCAAAGCAGACCCCAGACAATGTCTACCGACGCAAAGTCTTTCCCATCCCAGGTTTGGCACGTGCTGGTCATCGATGATGAGCAGGGACGGCGGGCGGTGGCCCTCAGCGCGGCCACTTACTCCATCGGCAGGGATCCCGGCAACGCCATTGTCATCCATTCGACGGCTGTTTCTCGGCAACATGCGCTGCTGCTGCGGCTACCCCAAAAAGACGGCCAGTACACCTACCGGCTGTTGGACGGCAATATCGAAGGCAAGCGCAGCACCAATGGCATCTCGGTAAACGGGCAGCAATGTTTGAGCTGGGATCTCAAGGACGGGGATCAGATCCAGTTGGGGGATCAGGTGCGGATGCAGTATTGCATTCGCCGGTTGTCGGACGAAGATTTTCAGCGATATCTCCAGTCGGTGAGCTTTCGCAGCGTGAAGACGGAGGTGGTGGATCGGCGCTCCACAACGATGCAGCGGTTTGAGCCGCCCTCGCTGCAGGTGATTTTGCCCCAAGAGGAGAGGACGGAGAAGGTTGAACACGTGGGCTCCCGCCGTCGCAACCCGTTGCGGCTGCTGTTCCAGACGCTCTGGGGGCGTTTGGGGAGAAAGCCGAGGTGATTTAACCCTCAGGAATGCCCACCTGCTCTGAGTCTGAGCGCGCTGATGGGGTTTCGACGCGGTCTTGCTCTGATGCTTCTGCCTGCAGATCCAGAAGGGAAGGAGGAGAGTCTGCTGCCCCGGGCAAGACTCCCCGCAGCCAGAGGGGGGCGATAAAGGTGGTGGCGATCACCATGACGATGATGCTGACGTCCAGGGCATCGGAGAGAACGCCGCTGGTGGATCCCACGCCGGCAAACACCAGGCCCACCTCGCCGCGCGGGATCATGCCCACGCCAATGGCATAGCGGTTGATGCCCGGCTTGCCGAACGCCCCCAGGCCGGCGGCCAGCTTGCCCACAATCGCAACGCCAATCAAGAAGACGGCAATGATCAGACCCTCGCGGTTGGCGGGGAGGGTGGGGTTGAGCACGCCGAGTTTGGTTCGGGCCCCGACGCAGACGAAGAAGATGGGCACCAGCAGGTCAGAGACGGGTTTGATCTGCTCTTCCAGCTCTTGCCGTTTCTCGGTTTCGGCCAGAATGAGGCCGGCGGCAAAAGCGCCCAAGATGGCCTCCAGGTGGATCACCTGGCCCACGTAGGCCAACAGAAAAGCCAGCACAAGGGCGGGCAAAAGCGGGTTGCCGCGGGTTCTTAGGTTGTTAAGGAGGGCTACAAAGTAGGGGCTGAGGAGGCGCCCCAAAACAATGGAGCCGACCAGAAAGACGATGGCGCTGACGATGATGAGGCCGATATCGGCTAGGTCAACCTCCCCGGTTTTGGCCAAGCCCGCCACCACGGCCAAGATGATGATGCCCAACACGTCGTCCAGGACGGCAGCGCCGATGATCACCTGCCCTTCGGGGGAGGTGAGTTTTTGCAGCTCGGCCAAGACGCGGGCGGTAATACCAATGCTGGTTGCTGTGAGGGCGGCCCCGGCAAATACCGCGGGGATGGTGGGCACATGAAACAGGTAGAGCAAGCCCAGTGTTCCCGCCAGGAAGGGCACAGCAACACCGATGACGGCTACGGCTGCGGCCTGGGGGCCGACTCGCAACAGCTCGGCCAGATCCGATTCGAGGCCAATTTCAAACAAGAGGATCACCACCCCGATTTCCGAGAGGGTGTCGATGATCTGGCTTTGGGCGGAGAACACGGGCACCAGGGATCCCTCGTCGAGGCCGGCAGTGGTTTGCAAAAATTGCATCAGGGCTGAGGATTGAGCCAAGGTATGCAGCTCTTGGCCGGAAACTGGCCCCTCTGGGAAGACGAGCAACCCCAGGGCAGAGGCTCCCACCATGACGCCCCCCAGCAACTCTCCCAGCACGGGGGGAAAACTCAGGCGAACGGCAATTTCTCCGGCAACGCGGCTGGCCAGGTAGATGACCACCAGAGACATCAGCACCGCTACCAGGATCAGAGGGGCAAGATTGGCGTCCACGGGAGCAGCAGCTTCGACGGCAAGCAACATGGGGTCCGGGCAATTCAACAGCAAGATCTCAACCTCAGGTGGACTGCTTTGGGTCTTGTTTTCGTCTTGGGCTGGCACGAGCAGCATCGCTTGGCCAGAAGACTGTTACAAAGGCTAACCCTCATCGGGATCCGCTTGCAACGCTTACATCGGCACTTTGTTCTGCTCAGGCCCATCTCTGTCGAGCGGAGCAGCCTGGAACTAGGCCCGGTTCCATCTGTAGATACTCCAGATAATTTAACACTTATCTGGAGTATCGCTTTCCCGACAGAATTGCCCGCTCTCTTGCCAGACAAGACCACACTCCCTCAAAACCGGCAATCGAGGGGAGCCACTTTTTAACCTTCGCACTTTGAGGTCGCCCGCTTCTCACGAAAAGTCCTGCTTGGGCCCAGGGGAGGATTTTGTCCATCTCGCTCGGACGTTGGCCCAGACAGATCTAGGGGATTAAACCGGTTCATGGCCGTCATCAGCCCCTCTTGCAAACAGCACTCCACCGCCTCTACCGCCGTATCCAACACCTGCTCCAGCACCTCTTGTTCTGCAGGGGCAAATCCACCCAACACATGGCCAATCACATCTTCGCTGCCCTTGGGTTTGCCCACCCCCAAGCGTAGCCGCGGCAACGCCTCGCTCCCCACGTGCTGAATGATGGACTTCATGCCGTTGTGTCCGCCGGCAGAGCCGGATCCCCGCAGTCGCAGGCGACCCAGGGGCAAGTCCATATCGTCGTACACCACCAACACCGCGGCGGGATCAAGTTTGTACCAGTCCAGCACTGCCCGCACCGCTTGGCCGGAACGGTTCATGTAGGTCTCCGGCTTGAGCAGGCGCCGCTTGCCCCCCAGAACAAAACCTTCTCCGTAGCTGCCTTGGAACCGCTTTTCCAAAACCAACGGGATCCCCCAGCGCTGCGCCAGCCGATCCAGCACCATAAAGCCGCAATTGTGGCGGGTATCGGCATATTGTGGGCCGGGATTGCCCAAACCCACAATAAGCTGCAAAGCCATCTCATCGGTTCCCTTGGTCTTGACCTGAGTCACAGCGCTTTTCGCCTCCTCGGGCTAGGTTATGTTGAGATTTCAGTTCCTTCGCCTGCTGCAAACTGGAGCAGCGGCAACAGCAAGCTCTGGTAATCCGGAACGGCCATCTGCAGAACCGATTCTCAAGGCAGGGATCCCAATATACTAACTAAGCCCCTACCGCAACCCAGCTATGGTGTCTGGCAGGCTGGGAAGCCTTGGACAAAGGTTGAGCGTGGATGGCTCAGGCGTGATTTGAACACGCGACCAAGGGCTTATGAGTCCCCTGCTCTACCGCTGAGCTACTGAGCCGAGACGGCGCTTAACTAGAATAGCACCGTTGGGCTGGAACTGCTTCTTGAAAAATCACCTCAGCCCCCTTTGCCCTCTTGGGAGAAATTGGGAAGCCAACGCTCACCGCGAGGCCAGGGCAGCTTCATAAACCCGTCGATTGGCCGCGAGGGATTTCTCCAGATCCACCACAGGACGAGGGTAGTCCACTCCCAAGCGAACCCCAAATTGCTTTTGCTCGGCAGCGGTGAGGCGATAGGGCTCGTGGATTTTGTCCCCTGGGATCCCGGCCAATTCCGGCAACCAGTGGCGCAGATAGTCTCCCTTGGGGTCGTACTCGCGAGATTGCTTGGGGATGTGGAAGTAGCGGAAGCCGCGGGCATCATTCCCTACACCGGCAGCGTAGTTCCAGTTGCCGTAGTTGCTGGCCACGTCGTAGTCGATCAACAACGACTCAAACCACTCAGCGCCCATGCGCCAGTCGATGCCCAGATTCTTGGTCAGAAAGCTGGCCACATTCTGCCGTCCCCGGTTGGACATAAAGCCGGTAGCCGCCAGCTCCCGCATGTTGGCATCCACCAAGGGGTAGCCCGTCTCGCCCCGGCACCACGCCTGAAAGCGGGGCCAATCCTGCTGCCAAGGGATGGGGATCCCCTGGATCCCAGAAGGACGGAACAGTTTAGCGCCGTGCTTGGCCAAGACAAACCGAAAATAATCTCGCCACAGCAGCTCGAAGACCAGCCAGTCGGTGGACTCATTGCGCACCCGCTCCTGTTCATAACGCTTGACTTCGGCATAGACGGTGCGAGGCGAGATACAGCCCAAGGCCAACCAAGCAGACAGCCGCGAGCTGTCGTTGGGATCCAACATGCCGTTGCGGGTTTCCTTGTAGATGCGCAGCCGATCCAGATCCCAAAAGTAGGTTTGCAGGCGGGCCTGGGCAGCGGTGCTCCCACCGGTGTAGGTGAAGCGGGCGCGGCGATCCGGCGGGGGCAAACTCAGCCCTAGCTCGGCCAGAGTAGGCAACGGGCCGGGATCCAACCCCGACGGCAGGGGGGGAAGAGAAGGAATGGGCAGGGGATCCCGGATGGGGGTGCTCCCCTCGACTTGCTTGCGAAAACGGGTGAACAGCTCCGGCAGTTGGGAAAGACCAAAGGGGAGATCCTCAGGGTGATAGAGGGTGTGGCCCCACTCCAGGTGCAACCGGATCCCCAGCAAAGCCTTCTCAACAGCAGCCGTCACCTCTGTCTCCTCGGTGCCCACCTCCTCATGGGCATAGACCGCCTTCACCCCCCACTCCCGTGCCAAGCTGGGGATCACCTGCTCCGGCTGGCCCCGGCGGATCACCAAATCCGAGCCGCGCGCCCGCAACTGCTGCCGCAGATCCGCCAAACTCTCCAGCAAAAACTGAGCGCGGAAAGGGCCGGTTCTGGGGCGGAGTACCAAGGAAGCCTGACCGAACTGGCGGGGATCCAAACAATACAAGGGAATCAGGGGAGATCCCTGTTGGCAAGCCCGCGTCAGCGGCTGGTGATCCAGCAGGCGCAAGTCGGTGCGAAACCAGAGCAGGACGGTCATTCTGCAGCTACCCTAGACGGATCCCGCAGACTCAGACTTAGGCGCCCGTCCCAGCTCAGGGCTGGGAACAAAATGGGGCACATTGGCAGCCGGGATGTAAATGGGAGCCTTGGTGCGCGGGTGGTAGGTTTGCCGGGCAGGACGATGGCGCAGCGAGAACGTGCCGAAGCGAGACAGCCGCACCGAACCGCCCTGGGCCAGGCATTGACTGATGCTATCCAGCATAGCCTCCAGAGCAGCAGCAGCCAGCTCCACCGTCAGGCCATCCACCTGGGCGGCCATCTGGCGGGCCAGCAAACGGCGATTCAAATGGGGAGGAGGAGCCACCAACCGACCGTCCAGACAACAGCAACACAGACAGGGGCCTAGAGCGCTTCCAGCTCGCTCTCGAAAAACCAGTGTCGAGAGCGATCAGGAAACTCCAAAACGTAGCCGACACCGCTGCCATCGACCACCCGCCGGGCCAGCACCACAGCCTCTTTGCCCACCAGAGCGCTGACATCTTCTTGCCCGCGATCCCGGACACAGCGAACTTTAACCTTGTCCCCAACTTTGATTGCCATAGCCGATTGGGCGTAACCGCGAAGAGACTCGTTACTCAAGATGGTACGGCAAAAGATCCCTTGCCGAGATCTGGTCACCCCTCTGCTGGGGTTGACACCGATGGGATTGCTAGAATGGGTGAAGAGCGCTGTGCCCCGGGAAGACTGCCTCCGTGATTGCCCTTTCCCTCAAACCCGCCCATTGCTCCTGGAGCGTTATCAGCTTTCCCTCCACCCTTTACACCCAACCGGTTCTCGATCTGTTGATCTCAAAAGTTCCTCCCCCTTGGCGGGCAGAGGTGCGCCTGGGCCTACAGGAAGCGATCATCAATGCCGTCCGCCACGGTAATGGCCTCGATCCCAACAAGAAAGTGATCATCGAGTACGCCAGCTCAGAGCCGTTTTACCAATGGCTGGTGCGGGATCAAGGACCTGGCTTTCGTCCCCAATGCAAGCTCAGCCGCTGCCAGCGCGGCATCTTGGAAACCGAAGAATCGGGCCGGGGAATGTTTCTGCTCACCCAAATCTTCGACTTTGTCGAGTGGAACGAAGCCGGCAACCAGGTCTATCTGGGCAAGTACATCCCCGCCAACTGCCGGGATCCCTGGATAGTCTGACCCTCAATACCACTGCCAAACCAGCTTGCCCATTTGGGTGATCTGGCGGCCCCGATCCGGGTAGGGAGCCTCAGAAACCGTCAGGGCCGTGGTGGCAAAGGCAAAGCGCGTGGACGACCATCCCTTAAGTAGCGTGCTTTCCAGCAGCAACCCCAGCGATCCATATCCATAGCCCAGATTGCGGTGGGGCAGAGGAGCCACCACCTTGCGCCAGGCGCGGTCGGCAGCTAAGGGGGGATCCGCGAGGGCCGCCTCCAAAGCCGCCAAGGAAGAGGCCAGGTAGGAATAGCCTTTGTGGTCGGCGTGATACACCTGCGCCAGCAACGGGATCCCTGGCGGCGTTTGGGGGAGAGACAGGGCTCCTTCTTCCCCGCTGACCTCCGGCGGCCCACCGCCAGGGATCTCCGCTCCAGAGGCGGAGCGGCTGGGCTGCAAAGGCTTGGGTTGAGCCCAAGCGGTGGCGGTGCCGCGCTGCATCGGGAGAGAAACCACCTGCCAGCCTTGGGCGCGCGCCCGCTCATCCAGGTCGGAACCCGGCTCGTCCGGCATCTTACCCACCCACAGCCAGGCCGGATCCCGGTCGCCGGGCAAAAGGGCAAAGGCAAACTCCCCCCGTTCTGGCAACAGACGTTGCCAGTCCAGCTTCACCTGAGATTGTAAGCGCTGCAGCCATTGGCCGGGATCCACCCGCCACCCCAGGGGGCTCAGAGGCCGGATCTGCCCCAAGCTCTGCCAAACCGAGGCCAGGTGAGCTCCAGAAACCAGCGCCAAGGTCTCGTCAGGCAGATGCTGAATGATCTCCGGACGAAAAGCTTCTGCCGCCGGCAAGAAGAACTCAGCAGGCGCACGCCAGAGGGCAGCACTTTCGGCCACCAAGCCCCGGAAGTTCACCCCCAGTCCCAGCCCCACTGCCTGCAACGTCAGCCCGTCCGGAGCAACCGCTTCCGGGTTTTGCCAGAAGGCCCAACCCACATGCGCCTCCTGCAGCGGCTCGATCACCTGCTGAAACAGGGGCTGAGCCACCAGAGACAACTGCGGCAATTGCCAAGCATCGATGGCAGCGCGAATGGCCGCCGGCTGCTCCGCCAACAACACGTACTGCTCGCCAAAAACAGCCGCCGAGAACCCCTCCAGGCCCGGAATCGGGCTGGACACCACCTGAATGCCCTTGTAAGTGTCCACCTGCACCGGTATCCCCGCCAAACTCTGCCGTTCCCACAACAGGTTCAGCTCAAATTGAGAGACTGCCCGATCCCGCGTCTCCAGGGCCACCAAAGTCCCCCCCTCCGGCAAGCTGGCCAAGAGCGTGCTTTTTCCCAGCCAGGGACGCACCTCCCGCTCAAAATCCAGAGCTGCCCCGGCCAGTACAGATCCCAGCCAACCCGGGCCTTCGGCGGAGAAAAACTTTTGCCATTGCTGACGGGCGGCGCGTCGTTGGGGGGCAGGGGTTGCAGCTTGCCAAAACGCTTGCACCTCGTCGAGGGGAACGGCCAACAGCAGCAAAGCCTCGGTAGAACGGGGGGCCAAACCCACAATCGGCGGCAGTTCCGGGTGGGCCAGCAACAAAGCCACCGGGCTGCGGGTGAGCAGCCACACGACAACCCACACCAGCATGGCGGCCAGAAGGCCCAACCCGATCAAGATCCCCCGCAGGAGTTGCCGTTGTCCCATATCCCCTCTCCAGCCTGACGGCAGCATTCCAGCACCGCCTAACCATCTTACCTGTGAGGGGAGAGTTGCTTGTCTCTCCTGGCCTCAGCCGGGATCTGACGAAGATGCTTCTGGCCGATTCTGCAACATCCAGGCCAAGTTATTGCCCGTCACCGCTCCATCTAGGGTGCTCCGGATCAGCAGCAAGGCCACTGCCGCCCAAACGTTTTCTGGCCAGTTCCCCAGCACCTGCTCTGCCAACTGGCCCAGCCCGAAGGCCGTGATCCACGTGGCCATCCACAGCCACGCCGTCACCTGAGCGCAGGGCCAGCCATTGCGCCAAGCCCAAAATCGCTCCTGCCACCACCACCCCCAGCCAAGCATTGCCCATTTGTTGCGTCAGCCACAGCCCAGCCCAGAGCAGTTGCGCCCACCCAGGCCACAGCCTGCTCCGTCGAGAGCAAAATCCGGGATCCCAGCGCCAGCCCCTGGCCGATCCCCACCCCCAGCCCGCGCGAAAAACCCAGCACCAGGCCCAAGAGCAGCAGCGGCGGACGGAAAAACTGACTCAACATCACCACGACCAAGGCAAAGAGCACCAGGCCGGCCCCCTGCCCCAACAACGTGGCGAATGTCCATTCCAGCCAAAACCTCTGCCAATGGGAACGCAGCATGGTAGCTCTCCTCCAAGGTGGCCAAGATGCCCTCACGATAAGCGGCAGCCAACCGAAACAACCCTCAGTCTGCAACCCAACCGGTAATTGGCCAAGGCAAGCACCGCCCAATGGCGATACTCTAGAAGGTGTTCATGAGTGGGTAAAGTGCAAGCGATGGCTCAGCCTGCCCTGCGCATCTTGATCGTGCGCCATGGTGAGAGCACCTTTAACCTGGAAAATCGCATTCAAGGCCGCTCCGATCTCTCTCGTCTGGCCCCCAGCGGAGCAGTGCAGGCGCAGCGCGTCGCCGCAGCCCTGGCCGGGATCCCGTTGGATTACGCCTATTGCAGTCCCCTTTCTCGCGCCCTCGATACCGCTCGCATCATCCTGAAAGAGCGAGAAGGGATCCCTCTGCAGATTACCGAGCAACTGCGAGAGATCGACCTGACGGCTTGGGAAGGGCTGACCTTTGCCGAGGTGAAGGAGAAATACCCCGAAGACTACCATCTGTGGCGGCACCATCCCGACAGCCTGGAGCTGCAGGGGCGCTTTCCGGTGCGGGATCTCTGGCAGCAGGCGCGGGAGTTTTGGCAAATGCTGGCCGAGCACTTGCAATCTGCTGCCCGAGCAGAGTCCGCCCCAAGCCAGACCCTCAATATCCTCGTTGTGGGCCACAGCGGCATCAATCGCGCCTTGGTCAGCACCGCCATTGGCCTGGGGCCACACCACTATCACCGTCTGGGGCAGGATAACTGCGCCATCAGCGTGCTCAATTTCCCTGAGGGCCTGCAGGGGCCGCCGCAACTGGAATCTTTGAACATCACTGCTCACCTCGGCCCAGCTCTGCCCAAGCGCAAGCAGGGGATCCGCATCTTGCTGGTGCGGCATGGGGAAACCCAATGGAACCGGGAGCGCCGTTTTCAGGGGCAGCGGGACATTCCCCTCAATGCCACCGGGGAAGAACAGGCAGCCAAGGTGGCAGAATTTTTGGCCACTCAACCCCTGCAACTGGCCTTCTCCAGCCCCCTGAAGCGCCCCTGGGCCACAGCCGACGCCATCTGCAGCAACCACAGCAACCTGATCTTGCGCCCCATGCCCGACTTGCAGGAGATCTGCCACGGCGACTGGGAGGGCAAGCTGCAGAGCGAAGTGGAAGCCGAATACCCCGGCGCGCTGGAGCGCTGGCAGCGGGATCCCGCCAGTGTGCAAATGCCCAACGGGGAAAACCTTGACCAGGTGTGGGCGCGGACTCGCTCGGCCTGGCAGGAGCTTTTGGCCATCACCGCCGCCCAATTTCCCCAAGGCACAGCGGTGGTTGTTGCCCACGACGCCATCAACAAGGCCATCATCTGTCAGTTGTTCGACCTTTCCCCACAAGCCTTTTGGATCTTCAAGCAGGGGAACGGTGCCATTACGGTGATCGACTACCCAGAAGGTAAAGAAGGCGCCCCGGTTTTAAAGGTGTTGAACCTCACCACCCACCTGTCCGGCCAGATCCTGGACTGCACCACCGCCGGAGCTTTGTGAAGATGGGGCCCTCTCTGTTCCCCCCTGAGCTGCTGGGAAAAGACGTGCGCCTCCGAGCAGTGCGCCTGCTGGATCCCTTGCGCCAGCGGGAGGAAGTGACCGACGTGTGGTTGCAGGAAGGTCGCCTCCGGGCCAGCGAGCCGGCAGGGATCCCTGCCGAGATCCCCACCCTTGATGGCTCCGGTTGGGTTCTAGGGCCGGGTTTGCTGGATCTGTACGCCCACAGCGGCGAGATGGTTGGCAACGGTCTATCCCACAGCCGCGAGACCCTGGCCTCTTTGGCTGCAGCGGCTTTGGCGGGAGGCTTCGCCCAGGTGGCGCTTCTGCCCGCCCCCCCGCCCGGAACCGGCTGGTTTCCGGTGCTGGATCGCCCAGAGCACCTGAACCGCTACCCCCGCCAACCTGGGGATCCCCGCTGGCTGCCCTTAGCTGCCCTGAGCGTGGGCGGCCAAGGAGAAACCCCGACCCCATGGGGAGAACTGGCGCAAGCAGGAGCGGTTGGCTTTGCGGAGGTTCAGCCGCTGCGCTCCTTGGCGCTGCTGCGGCGGGCTCTAGAATATCTGCGGCTGGAGAACAAGCCCCTGCTGCTTTGGGCCTGGGATCCCAGCTTGGCCGGGCAAGGCAGCCTCTACGAAGGGATCTGGGCGCTGCGCCTGGGGCTGAAAGGGATCCCTGCCAGTGCCGAAACAGCCGCTCTGGCCCGCCTGTTGGAGGTGATCAGAACTGTTCCTTCCCCCCCGCCGGTGCACATCATGCGCCTGAGCCAAGCCCGCAGCCTGGAGATGATCCAGCAAGCCCAAGCCGAAGGATTGCCGCTGACCGCCAGCACCTCCTGGATGCACCTGATCTTGTCCGAAGAAGCCGTCCGGGAGCACCGCTACGATCCCCACCTGCGTCTTTTGCCCCCCCTTCCCAGCGCCGCCGACCGCGCGGCTCTCGTCGCCGGGATCCGCTCCGGCAGCCTGGGGATCGCCACAGATCACCACCCCTACACCTATGAAGAGAAAACCCTGCCCTTTGCCGATGCTCCGCCAGGGGCGATGGGCCTGGAGCTGGCTCTGCCGCTGCTGTGGCAGCATCTGGTGGCAACCGGATCCCTGACCCCCCTGCAACTGTGGTCGGCCCTTAGCTTGTACCCGGCCCGCTGCCTCAACTTAGATCCGCCCACCCTCACCCCCCACAGCAACTGGGTGCTGTTTGATCCCGCCCACCCGTGGACGGTTTCTGCCGCCACCCTCCACTCCCGATCCCACGCCACTCCCTGGCTAGAGAAGCCCCTGCGCGGCAAGGTGTTGTACACGCATATCGAGCACGCTTGCAGCCAACCCACCCCGGCATTAAAACTCCCCAGCTAAGGCGGCTACACAGCGCTCGCACAGCTCTGGGTGTTCGGCAAACTCGCCCACGCGGGTGGAATAGTTCCAGCAGCGCACGCATTTTTTCCCGTCCGCCGGCTGAACGACAACCTGCAGGTCTTCCTCTCCAGGGTCGGCCTTGACCAGCTCGACTTGGGAAGTGATGAACAAGTAGCGCAGCTCTGCCGCCCGCTCTTCCAAGAGGGAGTACAGATGGGGATCCGTCACCTTCAAGATCAGTTTGGCCTCGGTGGAAGCGCCAATGAGCTTGTCGGTGCGGGCTTGCTCTAGGGCTTTGTTCACCTCCTGCCGCACCGCCCGCAGCTTTTCCCAAGTGGCCGCCAACTGGGGATCCCGCCACTGCTCCGGCAGCTGCATCCAGCCCCCTTCAAACACCGAGCGGGTAGGCTTGGGGTAGGGAAGGTAGCTCCAGATCTCTTCTGCGAGGTGGGAGAGCACGGGGGCGATGGCCTTGGCCAAGTTCTCCAGCAACAGCGACAGCACCGTCTGACATTGCCGCCGCCGCCGGCTGCGGGCGTGGCTGATGTAGAGGCGATCCTTGCCGATATCCAAGTAGAAGTTGGAGAGATCCACCACGCAGAAGTTCTGAACCGCCTGGAAAAAGCGGTAGAACTGGTAGCTTTCAAAAGATTCAGTGATTTCCTCTCCCACCTCCTGCAGGCGGTGCAAGATGTAGCGATCCAACTCCGTCAACGCTTCAAAAGGAACAGCATCCTGCGCTGGGTTGAAATCATAAAGGTTGCTCAGCAGAAAGCGGGCCGTGTTGCGGATCTTGCGGTATATGTCCGCCATCTGCCCAAGGATGGTCTTGCCTATCGGCACATCGCCGGAGTAGTCCACACTGGAGACCCACAGCCGCAGCACATCGGCGCCATAGGCGGGATCCGTCTGGGGGTTGCTGCCGCCGTTGATGAGCACCAGGGGATCGATAACGTTGCCCAGGGATTTGCTCATTTTTTGGCCCTTTTCGTCCAGCACAAAGCCGTGGGTGAGCACTGCTTTGTAGGGGGCACAGCCATTGACGGCCACGGAAGTCAGCAAGCTGGACTGGAACCAGCCCCGGTGCTGGTCGGAACCTTCCAGGTAGAGATCCACCGGGTAGCCCAGCCCCTGGGCCTTGGCCACCGCCGCCCAGGAGGAGCCGGAGTCAAACCAGACATCCATGGTGTCTGTGCCCTTGCGGTAGGTGCGGCCATTGCGGCGGTACTGCTCCGGCAGCAACTCTTCCACCGGGCGCTTCCACCAGGCGTCGGATCCCTCCTGGGCAAAGATGGCTTTGATGTGCTCGAGGGTTTCGGCCGTGAGCAGAACCTCGCCCGTCTCTTCGTCGTAGAAAACAGGGATGGGCACACCCCAAGCCCGCTGGCGGGAGATACACCAGTCGGAGCGCTCTTTGACCATGGCGGTGATGCGGTTTTCCCCTTCCGGCGGGATCCAGTTCACGGTTTTGATGGACTGTAGGGCCAGCTCTCGGAAGCCGGCTACAGACGCAAACCACTGCTCCGTGGCCCGGAAGATGGTCGGCTCCTTGGTGCGCCAGTCGTAGGGATATTTGTGGTTGTAGGGTTCTTCCTTGAGCAGGGCGCCGGCAGCCTGCAAGGCTTTGATCACGGCAAGGTTGCCGCTGGCCTCCGGCTTTTTGGAGAGCACATCCAGCCCGACAAACTGGGATCCGGCCTCGGCGGTGAATCTCCCCTGCTCGTCCACAGGGCTGAGGATGGGCAGGCCGTACTTTTGGCCGGTCTTGAAGTCGTCTTCCCCGTGGCCTGGTGCCGTGTGGACAATGCCGGTGCCGGACTCGGTGGTGACGTAGTCCCCCAAAACACAGAGGCTGGCACGGTCAAAGAGGGGGTGGCGTCCCTGGCAGTATTCTAAGGCGGATCCTGGCAGCGTGGCCTTGACCTCTAAGGGGGTCTCCAGGACTTTTCCCAGCCGCTCTCGCAGATCGGCAGCAATCAACAGCAGGCCGAAGCGGGGAGACTCCACCACCGCATAGGTGAGCTTGGGGTTGAAACAGAGGGCCAGGTTGGCCGGGATCGTCCACGGGGTAGTGGTCCAGATGGCCACCCGCAAGCCCGGCAGAAAAGGCTCCAAAACCGGCTGCGCCGCCGGGCTGAGGCTCTGCAGAGGAAAAGCCACGTAGATGCTGGGGGAGACGTGGTTGTCGGGATATTCCAGCTCTGCTTCCGCCAGGGCCGTCTGCGAGCTGGGGCTCCAGTGGACGGGCTTGAGGCCGCGGTAGATGTAGCCTTTGAGGGCCATCTGGCCAAACACCTCGATCTGGGCTGCCTCGTACTCCGGCGAGAGGGTCAGGTAGGGCCGATCCCAGGATCCCCATACCCCCAGCCGCTGAAAGCTGGCCCGCTGCACGTTGACGTAGTGCAGGGCGTACTCTCTGGCCTTTTGCCGCAGTTGCAGGGGGGTGAGGCTTTCCCGCTCCTGGGGGGAGAGGCTTTGCAACACCTTTAGCTCAATGGGCAGGCCGTGGCAATCCCAGCCGGGCACATAGCGCACCTTGCGCCCCCGCAGAATGTGGTACTTGTTCACAATGTCTTTGAGAATCTTGTTGAGGGTGGTGCCCATGTGGATGTCGCCATTGGCATAGGGCGGCCCATCGTGCAACACAAAGGGATCCCCGGGATTGGTTTCCGACAGACGCTGATAGATCTGTTCTTCCTGCCAAAAGGCTTGGATGGCGGGCTCCCTCTTGGCGGCCTCCGCCCGCATGGGAAACTGAGTTTGCGGCAGGTTGAGGGTACTTTTGTAGTCCACGGCAATTTGAGCAGGCTAAAGGGCGTCCTTCTATCCTACGCTGTTGCTCTCTCCTCAGCGGTGTCTCCTGAGATCCCCTTCATTGAAGCCCTTTTGGGGAGAAGGGATCCGGCCCGCCACCTTGGTAAAGATTTGTGCTAGCCTCAGGATGTTGTTGAGTAAGGGAGGTTCCTGCGGATGCCAGACAGTAGTAGTTGTAAGGGTCGTCAAGTTGGGTTCAGCCGGCTGTGCGCCGGGGCTGTTCTCTAACGGCCTGAACTCAGATCCTTAGCTTGCTGAGGAGTCTTCGCGTTCTGGCTCGCTTGGAGTTCCTCCCGGCAGTCAGGTTCCAGTTGAAGGCCCGCTAGGCCGCTCTCTCCCGGATCGCCTGTTATCTCCTAGGCGGTGGGAGAGAGCGGATAGTTTTTTGTAGGTTTTCGACGACCGCAGGGGCTTGGAGTCGATATGTCCTACAAGGCTCCCTTGAGAGACGTCGGCTCCCTCAGGGTTGAATGGTAAGACGCCGGCTCTCGACGACAAGGCCACTTTGGTTGACCAGCATCACTGAGATCCACTCAGCCCCTGCTTCTGGAGGGGCATCCGCCTGCAGGAAGAGCCCGCCCGCCTGCAGAGGTTCGAGGGCAAACGAGGTCAGATCCAGGTAGCTGGCCGCGGCCACGGGCCGCTCATCGACAGCGCCCAGCAGCAAGGACTGGGTGAGGGGTTCTGCCACAATGGCCTGCAGCGAGTAGGTGGATCCCGGCTTGACCACCTCCGGCAACTCGAAGGTGACGGTGGGAGGTGCTGAGCCGGAGGTGAGGGTGCTGGCCTCCCGCAGTACTTCTTGGTCTACGAGCAGCAGTTGTCCTGGATTGGCCGCATCCGGGCGGTAGCGGTTGCGCACCAGGGCGGAAGCCTTTACCTGAAACTCCCCCCGCGCTGAAGCTTGGGATCCCTGCACTTGGCTGGCGATCTCGGCCACGATCTCAGGGCCCACCTGCCGCCAAGAGACAATTTCCGCCGAGTAGGTCAACTGGGGATGGGCCTCCCATAGCTTGCCAATGGCCTCTTCCACCCCCTGCCGATCCAGGCCGTCGCGGTGGCGGAAGTCGGGGCTGTAGCCGGCCATCACCCCCGGCAAGTCGCGGCGGTTGGCAGCGTCCATTTGCTCCTTCAGCCACTCCACCAGGGGAGCCGGTGCCGGGGCGGAGACCTGTTTTTGGAGCCCGCTTTCCAGAGGCATGGGGGCAGCCTGGGCCGGTGCCTTGCTTGGGAAAGGGATCCCCCAGCTCAAAGTCAGAGCAAGGAACCCAAGCAGTTGGGAAAGGGTGAATCGAGAGCTCAAACTGGGGGCCTCCGGCGGCAAATCTGCCCTTAGTTTAGCTTGCTGAGGATCGAGGTTTTGAGGTTTCCGAGTCCAGGTTGGCCATGGGGGGAGCGATTTTGAGGTTTGGCGTTGCCTCACTGGATTGGGCCTGGGTTTATCCTGGGAGCTGGGTTCTCTGCGAGGTGTGCATGGCGTCCCACCACTCCCCTGCTTTCCTGGCTTTGGTTAACGAGGCCAAAAGCCGCATCCAAGAGCTCACCGTTGAACAGGTGAGGCAAAAACAACTGCAAGGGGATCCCTTCTACTTGGTTGACGTGCGGGAAGAGTCGGAGTGGCAGGCCGGCCACATTGTCGGCGCCATTCACTTAAGCAAAGGCATCATCGAGCGGGATATCGAGAAGGTGATCCCAGACAAAGAAGCAGAAATTGTCCTCTATTGTGGTGGCGGCTTTCGTTCGGCGCTGGCAGCTGACAACCTGCAAAAGATGGGCTACCGCCGCGTGATCTCCATGGACGGCGGCATCCGCGCTTGGCGAGAGGCCGGCTTTCCCGAATCCTAACCCTCACCCCCAACCCCTCTCCCTCAGGGATGACCCTCACCCCCGACCCCTCTCCCTCCGGGAGAGGGGAGTTAGAGCGGTGCGTTCGCGACGGCGTTCAATAACGAGGTAGCCAGCCGTTTCGGTGCTGGTTGGGAGAAGCAGTGCGGCAAGGGTTGCACCCGATCGCTGAAAAACGCGGCGCGGAAGCCCTTGGCTCCTACTTTGGAGTTGAGCAGCGGCCCCAGTAGCCGCTTCCTCTATGTTCCGTCTGCTTTCCCAGGGTAAAGAGAACTATATTGGTCTCTAGGGCCATCGGCCCAGATCTCCCTCTTGTCCTTGCCATGCTCCAAACCCTGCCCCGTTCGGAGATTGTCACCCGTTTGCAGCAGCTGCGCCAGCTTTTGCAGGAACAAAATCTAGATGGTTTTTGGGTGCCCTCGGCTGATGAGCACCTCAATGAGTATTTGCTGGAACATCGCAAGCGGCGGCAGTGGATTACAGGCTTTACCGGCTCGGTGGGCGATGCTCTGATCAGCCAAGACAGGGCCTGGCTGTGGGTGGATCCCCGCTACCACGAGCAGGCGGAGCGGGAGGTGGATCCCAACCTGTTTACCGTCATCAAAGGCGGCCTGCCGGATCAGCCCAGCCTGATGGAGATCGTAGAAGAGCTGGGATCCGGCTTTCGCCTAGGAGTGGATCCCTTCACGGTGTCAGTGGCCAGCTACCGGCAGTTGCAGACCCACGCCCAAGCCGGAGGAGTGCTGCTGCTGCCGGTTAGCGAAAACCCGCTGGACAAGCTGGCCAAGGAAGCTAGCCAAGCCCTTTTGCAGCAACCCATCTATCCTGTCCCTGCCCAGCTCTGCGGTGCTACTGCCAGCGACAAGCTGGCCCAGGTGCGCCAGGAGATGCGCCGCAAGCGGGTGGGATTGTTGCCCCTAACCAAGTTGGATCAGGTAGCTTGGCTGTTTAACCTGCGCGGCTCTGACATCCCCTACAACCCGGTATTCTGCGCCTACGCGCTGGTCGGCCTGGAGAGGGCTGCCCTGTTTACTGACCTGGAGCGCCTCACGCCCTCGGCTCGGCAAATGCTGGTGGAAGCCGAGGTCGAGCTCTGGCCTTACGAGGCTTACCCAGAACAGCTGCCCCAGTGGGCCAAGGGCTACGGGCCGGTGGGATTGGATCCCAAGCAAACCACTCAGGGCACGCAAGAGCTGCTGCAAGGGATCCCCTGTCGCGAGCTGGAACACCCCGTGGATCTCCTCAAGGCGGTAAAAAACCCCACCGAGCTGGAGCAGATGCGGCTGGCCAACCGCAAGGCCAGCCGGGCCAAGATCCGCACCCTGGCCTGGATTGACCGGCAAATTCAAGCGGGGATCCCCATCAGCGAAGCCGATGTGGCGGCCACCATGGAGGCCCACTACCGCGAGGAAGGGGATTGGGTGGGCCTGAGCTTTAACACCATCGCCGGGGCCGGCGCCAACAGCTCCATTGTCCACTACGGCACCCCCGATCCCCAGAAGTTCTTGCAGCCAGGCGAGTTGTTTTTGTTGGATTCGGGATCCCACTACCTGGGGGGCACCACCGACGCTACCCGCACCATCTGGATTGGCTCGCAACCGGCGGATCCCCTGTGCCAGCGGCGCTATACCGAGGTGCTGAAAGCCCACATCCAGTGCGCCCGCCAGATCTTTCCCCCCGATACCTACGGCGTCTCCTTGGACGGCATTGCCCGCTCCAGCCTCTGGCAGGCAGGGCTGGACTACGGCCACGGCACCGGCCACGGCGTCGGCGCCTTCTTGAACGTCCACGAGGGGCCCAACGGGATCCACCGCCGCGCCAGCACCCCCTTCAAGGTGGGTATGATCACCAGCATCGAGCCGGGCTACTACCAGCCGGGGTGGGGTGGGATCCGCCTGGAGAATCTCTACGAGGTGATCCCCATCCCGGAGCCGGAGGGCTGGATGGGCTTTCGTTCCCTGACTTGGATCCCTTTTGATGGGCGCCTGATCGACTGGGATCTCTTAGACGAGGCGCAACGGGCTTGGCTTGATGAGTATCACCGGCAGGTCTATGCCATCCACCACGCCACCTTGTCAGAACAGGATGCCGCCTGGTTAAAGCGCGCCTGTGGACTCAGTTGATGTACTCGCGCAAGCGTTGCCCGGCAAATCCCGTGGCAAAGAGCGCAGAAAGGATCCCCGCAGTTGGCCGCAGGCGGCATTGCCATCCAAGCCACGGGTTTGGCGCACACTGGCCTGCACCTGGTGCTCTTCAAGCTGGCGGACAAACGCCTCGACTCGTGCGGGATGGGGGCGTTGATAGTCGGCTTCCGAGATGGGGTTGTAGGGGATCAAGTTCACGTGCAGTTGCACCCCTGACCGGCTGGCCTGCTGCAACAAGTGCGCCAGTTGGCGGGCATGAATGGGCAGATCGTTCACCCCAGACAGCAGGGTATATTCAAAGCTGACTCGCCGCCCGGTGCGCCGCATGTAGTCGCGGCAATCCTGGATCAGAGCCTCCAAAGGGTAGTGGGTTGCCGCAGGGATCAACCGCTGCCGCAGCTCTTGATTGGGGGCATGCAGGCTGACCGCCAGAGTAATTTGCAGATCCTGCTGCGCCAGCCAGGCAATTTGCCGAGGTACACCCACCGTCGAGAGGGTGATGTGCCGTTGGCCGATGCCGATATCTTGGTTTAGGCTGCGGATGGCTTGCACCACCGTATCGCGGTTGAGCAGCGGTTCCCCCATGCCCATAAAAACCACGTGGCTGACACGACGGCCAAAATCTTCCTGCACCGTCAGCACCTGATCCAAAATCTCGTGCAGCTCCAGGTTGCGCCGGTAGCCCATCTTGCCGGTGGCACAGAAATCGCAAGCCATGGGGCAGCCCACCTGAGAAGAGACACAGACCGTCAGACGCTTGGCCGTTGGGATCCCGACCGTTTCGATCAACTGCCCATCCGCCAGCCCCAGCAGAAACTTCACAGTGCCATCGCGGGCCTCTGTCCGTTGCACAATGCGCGAGCGCCCCACCGGGTAGTTTTGCACCGCCTCCCGCCAAGCTTTGGGAAACACCGTCACCTGTTCGAGGGAGCGGATCCCTTTTTGGTAGATCCAAGTGTGCAGTTGTTGCCCGCGATAGGCCGGCTGTCCTTGGGCAACTGCCCAGTCTTTCAGGGCAGATAAGGATTGCCCCAGCAGAGGAGTGGGTAGGGCCGACATCAGTCCATCTCAAACGAGCTCTCAAAAGGTGGTCTGGCTCCTCCACTCTAGCCTGTTCCCGTGACCCGACCCCCTTCCCACCAGCGCGTCGATGAGGTGGTTCCCTCTTGCCCAAAAGTACTAGAGTGGATTTCTGTAGAGCGTGTTGTAGAGGATCCGAAACAGTAAGGACTACGTCCCGCTGACGCGAAAGAGAGCCCTCGATCTGCATCTTTTGAACCCATTAAACCCATCTAAACCTATGTCTGTCTCCCCGCAACTGGCTCGACTGGCCACCTGGATGGCAGGCCACTTCAATAACCTACAACAGGCGATCGCCGAGCCCGTCTGGTTCGCCAATATTCATGTGTACCAATGCCCCTTGCCTTGGTCGGTGTTGCAGGGGGTGGGGTTTTATGTGGAGCAACTGTACGATATTTACCCTGAACAGCCCTACCGGCAGCGGGTGATCCACCTCTTCGAGACCTCAGAAGGGATCCGGATTCAAAATTATGCGCTGACGGCTCCTGACTCCTACAAGTGTGCCGGTCGAGAGTTGCAGAAATTGGCCAGCCTGACAGCAGCCGAGTTGGAACTCTTGCCCGGCTGCATTACTCAGGTGGAATGGACGGGATCCTGCTATCGGGGCCGCAGCGTGCCCGGCAAAGGCTGTATTGTCGAACGCAAAGGCAGAACCACCTACCTGTACAGCGAATTTGAGATCGGGGCCGACTACTTTCACAGCTTAGACCAAGGGCGGGATCCCCAGACCGATCAAGTGATCTGGGGATCCCTGTCGGGGCCTTTTCGGTTTGTCAAAAAACAGGATTTTTCCGGGTACCTGCCGCAGTGGGCTGAGGAGCTGAACCATAAAGCTGTTGGAGCGACTGGTTGAGCGGCTGCAGGCGCTGAGGATCCCGTTCCCCCCGCCGGAGCTCTCGGCAAGAGCTGGTCTGGCTAACCCTGCGGCTACTGCCGGCTTCTTGGGCTCTGGAGCCATGGGGGCAGTGATGGCAGCTTTGGATCGGGCTCGTGTGAGCGTTGAAAGTAGCAACAAAATGGATCTGTCCTAGCCCTTGCCCCCAATCCAACTCATGGATGGAAACGGAAATTCTCTCTCCCACCTCTGAACACATTGCCGTAGCGGCTGCCGCCTTGCGACAGGGCCAGTTGGTGGCCATGCCCACGGAGACGGTCTATGGCTTGGCAGGCAATGGCTTGGATGAGCAGGCGGTGGCGAGTATTTTTGCCGCCAAGGAGCGTCCCCGCTTCGATCCCCTGATCCTACATCTACCGGCTGGGGTGACCCTAGAAGAATTGCAGGGATGGCTGGTGGATGTATCGGCTTTTACTCCCACCGCCCGCGCCTGGCTGGGATCCCTGATCGACACCTTTTGGCCGGGGCCTCTGACCCTGGTGCTGCCCAAGTGCCCCACTGTGCCGGATCTGGTGAGCAGTGGGTTGCCCACCGTTGCCCTGCGGGTGCCCGCTCACCCGGTGGCTCAAGCCTTGCTGCAGGCAGTACAAACCCCTCTGGCCGCTCCCAGTGCCAACCGCTTTGGTCGCATCAGCCCCACCTCAGCCCAAGCGGTTGCTGCAGAGCTGGGCGGGCGGATCCCCTACATCTTGGATGGGGGAGCGTGTGCCGTGGGCCTGGAATCCACCGTGCTTAAGCTCAGCCCGGAAGGGATCCCGACGCTGCTGCGCCCAGGGGGGATCCCGCTGGAAGCCCTGGAGGCCCACCTGGGCCTACCCATCCACTTGGCCCCGGAACAGGCCCCTGGAGTGCCGGAGGCGCCGGGACGGCTGAGCAGCCACTATGCCCCTGGCAAGCCCCTCTGGCTTTTGCCCACCGCCTTTGCCCAGCTTCAGCCCGGCGATTGGCAACAGATACAGCACCTGGCGACCGGTCATTCCCACCTGGGCATCCTCAGTTTTGCCGCGGATCCCCAGGCTTTGCTAAACCACCTCTCCCGCCACTGGCCAGGAGTTCTTTTCAGTGTGGAATGCTTGGGCTCGGATCCCAACACAGCCGCCCGCGCCCTCTTTGCCAGTTTGCGCCGTCTGGATGAAGGGGATGCCACGCTCCTGTTGGCAGAACCCCCACCCCTCTCGACGGGGTTGGGCTATGCGATGATGGATCGGCTACACCGGGCCAGCAGCCTATGGAACCCTCCCCTCTCGTGGCCATCCTAATGGGCAGCGACTCCGATCTGCCCACCCTTGCACCCGCCGCCCAGGTGTGCGAGGAGTTTGGGATCCCTTACCAGATGCAGATCCTCAGTGCCCACCGTACCCCGGAGGCGATGGTGGAGTTTGCCCGCCGCGCCCATACCCAAGGGATCCGCGTCATCATCGCCGGGGCAGGTGGGGCAGCCCATCTGCCGGGAATGGTGGCCTCCCTCACCCCCCTGCCGGTGATCGGGGTGCCGGTGCTCAGCCAACCTCTGCAGGGGATAGACTCGCTGTACTCAATTGTGCAAATGCCCAAAGGGATCCCGGTGGCCACGGTGGCCATTGGCAACGGCCACAATGCGGGTCTGTTGGCGGTGCAGATCTTGGCCAGTGGGGATGCCGACCTGCTGCGGCGGGTGATCGCTTACCGGGAAAGCCTCAAACAGACGGTACAGCAGAAAAATGCCCAGTTGCAAACCCAAGGGTGGAAAATCTATCTCGGTCGTCTCGGCGAAACGCAACCAGCATAATTTATTAGTTATTAGTAGTTAGAAAAAAGCGTCTACATCTTGCCACCTTACAGAAGGCCGGATGGGAAAAAGTTTTGGGAGTAGCCAGCGGTGAAACATCAATCGGGTCGCCCCTCTACCGGCCAGGGATCCTGGCCAGAGTATCTGCAGCGGGTGGGGCGTGGGGCAATGGAGACGGGATCCCAAGTGGCGCTGTGGATCCTAGCGGGGCCGCAATGGCGGGTTTTGGCCCTGTCGAGCTTGGCCTTGGCGGGGCTGGCCTTTTGGAATGGGCGGCTGGCCCTCTCTCTGGGAGTGGGCACCTCGGTCATGTTGGGGCTCTACGGGGTGCGCAGCCCCGAGTTCAGCCGCCGCTGGCAGGAGTGGCAAGCCTGGTTGCGACAGGCGGATCGCTCGCTTTTGCTGGCGATTGGCGCGGGGGCAGCCGCCACCTTCGGCACCTACACCCTCGTTTCCATCTGGGCGGAATCCAACCAGCGTTGGCTGACCACCGGCGCTATTTTGCAGGGATTGGCCACGCTGGCGTTGTTATCGTTGCTGTTTGGGGAGTGGCTCAGCCGCCGACAAGAGCGGCAGCGTTCTCAACTGGAGCGCCATCTCAGCGACATTGCCTCTCCCGACGCCTTCAAACGGCTGGCAGGGGTTCGCCGCTTGCAGAGTTTAATGGGTCACCTGGAGCCCGAGCAAACCCGTCTGGCAGTGGATTATCTGCGGCTGGCCCTCGACCAAGAGACGGTAGCCGTTGTGCGGGAAGCCCTGCTGGAAGCCCTGCAAGGATGGGGGATCCTGCGCCGCCTCAACGATTTGACGGATCTCAAACACCCCAGCCGGGATCCCTCCTCAAACTAGGACGACAGCTGCCCCGGCCCTCCCGCCAAAAGGCTTCCCTTGGAGCTAGCCTGCAAGGAAGGCTAGGATCCCTTACTATGTATGAGTAATGATCTCCAACCGCTCCTCATAACCGCACCCTGCCAGCATGTACACCATTTCCGACTTTGACCGCCTGATCCAGTTTCTCCCGGTGGAGATCCGACCCGAGGTGCAGATCGAGATCGGCACCCCTGACCAATCTCGGGTTGTGCAGCCGCTCTGGCGCTTTCCCTGGCAAAAGTACACCCGCTTCGCCATCGACCTCAGCCGCTGGCAAAAGCTGAACCCTGACCAACAAAAGATTTATTTTCTACGGGAGGCGGTGATGGCCACCGAGCTGGCCTTGGGGGATAACTGGTCGGCCCTGTTGCTGTATCCCGCCTTGATCGGGGCCGGCAGCATGGGCATTTTGGTGGAGCTACAAATGGGGGATAACCTCGGCGTGGGCCTGGCAGCCGGCTTGGCGGCATCGGCGGTGTTTCTGCTGCGTAAAGCAGAGAAAGGCCAGAAGGCCCAGGTGGCAGCCGACGAGTTTGCCGTGCGCTATGCCTCCCAAAATGGCTACAGCCCCGAACAGGCGGCTGCCATTTTGCTGAGCGCGCTGCAGCAGGTGGCTATCCTGGAAGAGCGCGTTAAGGATGACTACGACACCATCATGCGCCGCCGCAACCTGGAGTTTTTGGCGCAGCGGGGCCTGGGCTCCGGCACCCTGACCATCAATCCCAAGTACCGCAACAAGGGCCAAGGCCCCAACCCCTACCAAAATCCCTTTCAGCGCTGAGGGCTCAGGGCATGCGCAGCTCCCCTTCCACCTCCAGGCGGGTGTAAGGGCCGACGGCGAGGAAGCGCTCCCCTAGCATTTCGGCAGCGGCAGGTTGGATCCAGCCCATGCGCTGCAGCAGATGCAAAGCCAAGGCATATTTGGCCCGCGCGGCCCCATCCTGTACCTTGATGGCCAGGCCCATCCCCTCTCCGACGCGCCCAATGCACTGGATCCCTTCGGCGCCGGACTTGCTGACCAGCTCTCCCTGGGTAGCCCGCATCAATTCTGTGTCGAAACATCCCTGTCCGGCCACCATTTCCGGGTGGTGGGTCATGGCGCGGGCGATGGCCTCCAAGTCGGGCCGCTCGCCGGCAGTCAGTTGGGCAAATAGAGAGGCCAAATGGTTCAGTTGCAGTTGGTAGGTGGGCACGCCGCAGTCATCGCGGGCAAACAAAAACTCTTCCGAGGGCATCTGCAATAGATCCGCCAACTTAGCCCGCACCAGGGCCTGAACGGGGTGTTGCCGCTGGGCGTAGTCCGGCAGGATCCAGTTCTGGGCGCGGCTTGCTAGCAGCATGCCAGCATGCTTGCCGGAGCAGTTGTGGCACAGGGGGCTGGGCTTGCCGGGTGGGGTGGGGCAGACCAGCAGCTCGGGAGACAGATCGGCGCGCCAGAGCATGCTGAACACCTGCCGCGCATGGGCCGTGGTGCCCTGATGGGATCCGCACATAATGGCGATATCCTTCTCGCTGAGGCGGTAGCGCTCGCGGATGCCGGTGGAGAGCATGGCCAGCGCTTGGAAAGGTTTGAGCGCAGAACGGGCAAAAACAGGGGTGGTGCTGTTGCCAGCCATGGCCAGGGAGCGCCCGCGGCTATCGGCCACGACCGCTTGGCAATGATGGATAGATTCGGTCAACCCTTCCCGCAAAACATGGATCAACAGTTCGGGGGTGGTGGAACGATTCTCAAATGACATGAAATCCTGGGAAAGGGCCGACGAGTCTGAAAAAAGGATGTGTACTTTAATCAAATCATACGCGCAGATCCGGCGCGAGACGTTGCCGGAACCTTTCTAAGTAGCAAAATAGAACAGTTGCCTCTGGATCCCTGACTTCTGCCATGTCCTCAGCTCCACTGGTGTTTTTGGTTTGTCACGGCAGCCGGGATCCGGAATACCAACAGGCGGCGGCGGATTTGCTGGCCCGGGTGCGGCAGCGGCTGGCTCCTCAGCCGGTGGAGCTGGCCCAGTTGGAAGGTCAGCCCCTGACCTTGGCAGAGCAGATTCACAGACAATTGGCCTCCTGTCTGGATAGAGTCGATGGGCCGGTGGTGCTGCTGTCGCTGTTTATGGGCGGGGGATCCCATGTGGAGGAGGATCTGCCGGCTGCGGTGGAGCAGGTTCAAGCTCGCTGGCCGCGCCTGCAGTTGCTGCTGACGCCCCCCATCGGCCAGCACCCGGCCCTGCTCGATTTGGTGGCGGCTCGCGTGGTTGCGGCGCAGCGGTTGGGGGAACTGACCCACGGCTGGATCCTATTTGGCCATGGCAGCCGCCTGCCGGGATTTGCCGCCCAGCTCCAGGCCGGGATCCAAGCTCTGGAACAGCGCCTGCCCGGAATCCCCATCCACCTGGCTTTTGCCGCCCAGCCCCCCACCCTGGAAGCGGCTGTAATCCATTGCCTGCGTCTGAGCCAGTATCGCCTGCGGGTGCTGCCGTTTTTTCTTTTTCCGGGCGGTCTGCTGCGCGCTTTACAAGAACAAGCTCAGCGGCTACAGCGAGAATGGCCCTTGCTGCAGATTACGGTGGAGCCGCCCCTCTGGCGGGATCCCCAGGTGGTACAGGCCATCCAGGAGACCCTGCAGACGGCCTGTCTGACCGGGAAGTAGGGTTGGTTGGTCAAAACTGTCCTGTTCCAGCAGAATAGATATTTCCGACAAGCTATTGGGATTTGAGATGGGCAAAGTGTATCTGGTGGGGGCAGGGCCTGGGGATCCGGGACTGCTGACGGTCAAGGGCAAAGCGCTGCTCGCCCATGCGGACGTGGTCATCTACGATGCCCTGGTGGGATCCCCCATTTTGGATCTGATCCCACCCACAGCAGAACGAATCTACGCCGGCAAACACTGCGGCGCCCATACCCTCCCGCAGGAGCAAATCACCGCCTTGCTGATCGAGAAAGCCCAGACGGCAGCCGTGGTGGTGCGCCTCAAGGGCGGGGATCCCTTCATCTTCGGGCGGGGGGGCGAGGAGATGCTGGCCCTGGTCCAGGCCGGGATCCCGGTGGAAGTGGTGCCGGGAATTACGGCGGGCATGGCCGCCAGCGCCTATGCTGGGATCCCACTCACCCATCGCGACCTCAGCTCCTCGGTTGCCTTCGTAACCGGCCATGAGGCAGTAGGGAAATACCGCCCCCAGGTCAATTGGCGTGCCCTAGCCGAGGCCGTAGAAACCTTGGTGATCTACATGGGTATGCACAACCTCGGCCACATCGCCGCCGAATTGTTGGCCGGCGGCAAAGCTCCCGACACCCCCGTTGCCCTGATCCGCTGGGGCACCACCCCGGAACAAGAGATTCATCTGCTCCGCTTGGAGACTCTAGCCGGTCAGCCCTCGCCTGTAGCACCGCCCGCCATTGTCGTGGTGGGAGCGGTGGTCAATCTGGCCGGCCTGTTGCCCACTCTATGTCCGCTTGCCCCTTCAGAGCCTCAATGAACGCCTTTTTTCGCAAGCTGAGGGCGCTCTTTGCCGCCTACTACGCCTACATGCTGGAGTACCGGGCGGAGCTGATCCTGTGGGTGTTGGCCGGATCCCTGCCCTTGATCATGATGGGGCTCTGGAGCGAAGCCGCCCGTTCAGGAGATTTCTCGCTCTCTTCCCTGGAGTTCAGCCGCTATTTTCTGGCCGTGTTCCTGGTGCGCCAGTTCAGCATCACCTGGGTAATCTGGGACTTTGAGCGGGAGGTCGTCGAAGGCAAGTTATCGCCGCGTCTGTTGCAGCCTCTGGATCCCGCTTGGCACCACGTCGCCAGCCACCTGATGGAGCGCCTGGCCCGCCTCCCCTTTACCGTGGCTTTGATTGCCCTCTTTTTTCTGCTCTACCCCCGTGCTTTTTGGATCCCGTCTTGGCAACAGGTGGCACTGGGATCCCTGGCCATTCTGTTGGCTTTTGCCCTGCGCTTTCTTATGCAGTACACCCTGGCGCTGCTGGCCTTTTGGGTGGAGCGAATATCGGCTCTGGAGCAGCTTCATTTCTTGGTGTACCTGTTTTTGTCGGGGGTGATCGCCCCTCTGGAGGTGTTTCCACCGGCGGTGCGCCAGGTCTTGGCCTGGACGCCCTTTCCCTACTTGGTACATTTTCCCGCCGGCCTCTGGGTGGGGATCCCGCAAGATATCCCGCGCGGTTTTGCCATGGGCCTGGCCTGGCTGGGGCTGTTTTGGCTGGTCAATCGCTGGCTGTGGCGCAAGGGTTTGCAACGCTACTCCGGGATGGGAGCCTAAACAAACCTATTTCCCAGTCCGCCTGAGCCGGCAGCAAGACTGCTTCTGGAACGACTATTATGGGGCAGGGGTTAGTTGATCGCCAGCATCCTATCTGGACTTAAACTTGCGGCAAGAGGTGAATAGCGCCCTCAGATCATCTCTTTAGTTATTCCTCAACAGCCTCTCCCCCTAGTCATCATGAAGCGCGTATTGGTCGTAGATGACGATCCCCTCTCTTTAAAGGTGCTGAGCCGCCACTTGACTCAGCACGGCTATCGGGTTTGTACGGGCACTTCGGGTGTAGAAGGGCTGCGCCTGTTTGCCCAAGAGCAGCCGGATGTGGTGGTGTCGGATGTGGTGATGCCGGAAATGGATGGCTTCGAGTTTTGCCGGCAACTGCGGCAACAGCGGGGCGGCGAACTCGTCCCCTTTATCTTTCTCTCCTCTCGCAGCGAGTTGGACGACCGCGTTCAGGGCTACGAGTGGGGAGCCGACGACTACATCATCAAGCCCTTCGAGCCGCTGGAGCTGGTGGCCAAGATCGAGGCGCAAATCGAACGATCCCGCCGCACCCAGTTGGAGATTCTGCGCCTGATCCAGCAGCAAACCCAGGCCAAAGCCGAAACTGCCCCCCGTCCCACCTTGGCAGATCTTCCCCTTACCCCTGCTGAGGAGCGGGTGTTCCGGGAAGTGATCCGCGGCCTCACCAACAAGCAAATCGGCGAGAAGCTGTTCATCAGCCCGCGCACTGTGCAAACTCACCTGACCAACATCCTCAGCAAGCTTTCTCTGGAAAATCGCTCGCAACTGGTGCGCTTTGCCTATGAGCGAGGCTACAGCGCCCAAGAGGAGCCGGACTCTCTTTCAGGCCAGGTGTAGCTGCAAAACAGAACGCGGCGCCTTGCGCACCCGACAGGGGATCCGCTCCTTGCCCAAGCGGACAAATGCCTCGTAGCGGTGGCAGCCGGAGAACCCATAGTATTCTCCCTCCACTTCCAAAACTTCGATCGGCTCCTGCAGCCCGATTGCTTCGATGGAAGCCATCAGCGCCCGCACTTTCTCCGGATCCGTCTGCCGCGGCAAGGGGCGACGAATTTGGGCCAGGGGAATCTCGCGAATGTGCGCCATGGTGAATTTTCTCCCTAGGTAAGCTCCTTAATCATACTCATTATGACTTTGCTCTAGCAAGGCTTGCAGAGGGAGTGGATTCTCAGGTCAGAGCATGGCAGGATAGCACCATTCCTCACTGCCCTTTCGCTCAGGAGCCAACTTAGCCATGTGGCAACTCCTCCAAGCTTTCTGGGGAAAGATCGCTGGCCAAGCTCCCCCCGTACCCCCTGGCAAGGCCCCCCAAACCCCCCCTGGCGAGATGCCGCTGCAGCCACCTTCTCCCCGCCCAGCAGAAGCCTCTCAGCCCACGCCGGAACCTTCCACTCCAGCAGTAGCTGGGCAAGGTGGGGAAGCAGCAGTGTTGATCTCTTCTCAGGAGCAATCCCCGGACTCTAATGCAGTGGAATTTCCCCTGGGCACCTCTACGGCCAAAAGCATCGGCAGCTTCTGGGCCATGGCCGATACGGGATCCCGGATTTCCCGCATTGCTTCCGCCACCGACAGTGGCCGTGCGATCAGTGCCATTGCAACTGCCAGACTGCGCCAGCCGGAATAGAAGCTGGGATCCCTTTGGGGAAAGCAGCGTCTGCCTGGCTGTGACCCGTCTGGGCTCAAGGCAAGGTTCAAGAGTGCCCCGCCTTTTTGTCTGCTCCAGAGCCTGGGTTTCCAAAATGGAGCTCAACAACACCATCGTTGCAAACATGTGAAGACATTTTCCAAGCGTCAGGAGTTGCTGGATATGCTGGAGACCCTCTTCAACGCGGCCAATTGGTTTGCTTTGCCTTTTTGGGCTTTGATGATCCTGCTGCCGGGCTGGAAAGTGACCCGTAGGGTGATGGAGTCGCTTTTGCCCATTGCCCTTTTGGCAACAGTTTATCTCTATCTTCTGGTTACCGGATTTAACGCCAATGCTCTCCAGGAGTTTTCCAATCCTCAGCTATCTCTGAACAGCCTGACTTCTCTATTCAGCCAGCCCTCGGTCATGGCGACGGGATGGGTTCACTACATTGTGATGGATCTATTTGTGGGCCGCTGGATCTTCTTGGAAGGCTGGGAAAAGCGAGTTTGGACAACTCACTCTCTGCTTTTGTGCTTGTTTGCTGGGCCGGTGGGTTTGCTCTCCCATCTGCTCACAGTGACCGTGGTGCAAGGGATCCGAAAGGGCCGGCCTGGGGTTGTTGGCTCGGATCAAAGCGCAGAAGTGCCGCAAGAATCCTCTTAACTCTTGCCTAATGCCTCTGAGCACCTGGATCCTATCGGCAGCCTTCCCCAATTGGACTAACGGCGGGTGCGGGATCGAGTCAGCCTTCGGATGGCTTTCGCCGCGCGATAGGTGGCCCAGATCAGGTGAACGAACAGGGCCAGCACCACCATCGCCACTGCCGCCGCCCCAACGTTGCCCAGCCAGCCCCACTCCTCTAGCCCCGTCAGGGCCACCAAGGCCCAAGAGGCAGGGTGCAGCATTCCCCCCAAAAGAAGAATCTGGGAAAACAGGTGCCCGGCTGTGAAGCGGGATCCCAGCGTCACCAGGGCCAGCCCGCCGCCGATGTTGATCAGCCCCATATTGCCCAAAAAGGCGTAGCAGATGTGCCAGGCGTACTTTTGTTTGGGCACCTCTTGCCAGGAAAGGGGCTCGGCAGGGATCCCTGGCAAATCTTGCGGAGCGGGCAGCAGCGGCTGAACCTGGCCGAGGATCCAGCCGAGAGCAATGGCGGCGACCAGCATCGCCACTCCCGCCTTCACATTTAACTTGCCGGGGATGGTTAGCTCAGGGTGGGCCCACATCGCCGATCCTCCGCCCAATCTGTCCTAGCCTATCCTGTCTTTGCCCCCCATTGGCCAACGGCCTCAATCCGTGGGATAGAGCGGCGTGCCACAGTGCTTACAAAACTGGGCATCCTCATCGTGCTGGGAGAGGCCACAGCCTGGGCAGGCCCACTGCACCGAGGTGCTGCTTTTCACCAGTTGCTTGATCAGCTCTCCCACCTGCCAAGGGATCAGGGCAACACCGGTCAAGATCATCAGCACCGTCAACAGCCGGCCCAGCTCAGAGGTGGGGGTGAGATCCCCAAACCCGACCGTGGTCATGGTGACAACAGAAAAGTAGAAAGCATCCAAAAAGGTGGCAAAAGCGCCGGGATTGACCGGATGTTCCACCTGGTAGATGAGGCCAGAGTAGACAAAGACAATCGCAAAGAGAGTAAAAAGGATGCGCAACAAGATGCGGGTGTCAGCGGAGATTACCTGACCAAATAGGGTCTTGCCCTCCACCAGGCGCAGCAGCCGCAAGATGCGGAACCAGCGCAAGAGGCGGATAAAGCGAATATCCGTCAGCCCGGCAAAAAAAGGCAAAATCGCCAGCAAGTCAATCAGCGAATAGAGACTAAAGAGGTAGCGCAGCTTTTGCGGAGCCGCTGCCCAGCGCAGCAGATACTCCACCACAAACAGGCCGAGGATGAGGCGATCCAACCGCTCCAGCCCAAGGCGCACCTGGGGAGAAATGGGGTAGGTCTGTACCACAAAAAAGGCAGACGAACAAAGAACCAACCCCGCCACCAGCCAGTTCACCCAGCGGCTTTCAGGAGTGTCTTGATCCCCCCAATACCGCTGGAGGAGGCCAGCAGGGACAAGCTCGGCTTGAGGGGGGGCCTGGGAGGGTAGGGTGGTCACAAACGGGATCCAGTTGGGAGAGATCGAGAGAGTTTCCTTTGAGCGCCTATTGGGCGTACCTTGACTAGGGTAATGGAAACTGGTAAGTGGAGCGAACTTCGCTCCTGCAAACGTCTAGGCTTGAGTTGAGTATTGAATCGATGTTGCCTCCCATTGTCCTGGCTTCGCAATCTCCTGCCCGCCGCCAATTGTTAGAAGCTGCCCGGATCCCTTTTCGCGTTCAACCCAGCTATTTTGACGAAAGCCAAATCCAAAGCTCGGATCCGGTGGAGCTGGTGCAGAAGCTGGCCTCGGCCAAAGCCGAAGTGGTGGCGGCCCAACAACGGCAGCCCGTCTTGGTTATCGGGGCCGACTCGGTGCTCTACCTAGGTGGCGAGATCCTGGGCAAGCCGGCCAATGCTCTGGAAGCGGAACGGCGCCTGCGGCAAATGCGGGGCGAAGTGGGAGAGCTCTACACGGGCCATGCCTTGATTGATACGAGGCAGAGCCGCCGCCTCGTCCACTATGCGGTCACACGGGTGTTTTTTGCCAAGCCCAGCGACGAGGAGATCCGCGCCTACGTGGCCACTGGCGAGCCGCTCAATTGTGCTGGCTGCTTTGCCATCGACGGTCGGGGCAGCCTGTTCGTGGAGCGGATCGAGGGGTGTCCTGGCAACGTCATTGGGCTGAGTTTGCCCCTGCTGCGGCGCATGATCCAGGAGCTGGGCTATTCCCTCACCGAGGCCTGGAGTTAGCTGTCCAGGTGCTGCCGGAGCAGCTCGTTGGCCAACTTGGGATCCGCCCGCCCCTCGGTTTTTTTCATCAATTGCCCGACAAAGTAGCCGAAGAGCTTGGTTTTGCCCCCCCGATACTGCTCAAGTTGCTCGGGGTTTTCCGCCAGCACCTCGGCGATCATCTGCTCCAAGAGGCTGCCATCGGAGATTTGGGTCAGGCCCTTGGCCTCCACCAGGGCGCGGGCCGAACCGCCTTTTTCCAGCAGCTCCGGCAGGATCTCCTTGGCAATTTTGCTGGAAATGACGCCCTGCTCGATGAGGCCGATTAGCTCGGCCAGGGTTTCCGGCTTCAGGGCGATGTCCGGGTAGTCCAGCTTGTGGGTGTTGAGGTAGCTGGCGATGTCGCTCATCATCCAGTTGGCGGCTGCCTTCGGGTCGGCGCCAGCGGCAACCACGGCCTCAAAGTACTCGGCGGTGTTGCGTTCGTCGCTGAGGTAGCGGGAGTCGTACACCGAAAGTCCGTACACCTCTTGGTAGCGCCGCCGCTTCACGCCGGGCAATTCCGGCAGCTCCGCCTGCCAGCGGGCTTTTTGCGCTTCGGTGACGCGGATGGGCGGCAGATCCGGCTCGGGGAAATAGCGGTAGTCGCTGGATCCTTCTTTCTTGCGCATGCTGATGGTGCGCTGGCTGTTTTCTTCCCAGAGGCGGGTTTCCTGCACGATGGGCTCGCCTGCTTCCACGGCTTTGACTTGGCGGTTGAACTCGTACTCGATGGCCCGCTGGATGGCGTTGAAGGAGTTCATGTTTTTGATTTCCACCTTCGTGCCGAAGGTCTGGCTCCCCAGCGGGCGCACCGAGATGTTGACGTCGCAGCGCAGGGATCCCTCCTGCAGGTTGCCGTCGCACAGCCCGGCGTAGCGCAGGATGCGGCGCAGCTCCTGCACATACTCGGCTGCTTCTTCCCCGGTGCGGATATCCGGCTCGCTGACGATCTCGATGAGGGGAACTCCCGCCCGGTTGAAATCCACCAGGGAATAGCTGGATCCTGAGAGCCGATCGCTGCCAGCGTGCACCAATTTGCCCGCGTCTTCTTCCATGTGCAGACGGGTGATGCCGATGCGCTTGCTGCGGCCATCGCTGAGCTGGATCTCGACCCAGCCCTGGGTGGCAATGGGCAGGTCGTACTGGGAAATTTGGTAGTTTTTGGGCAGGTCGGGGTAGAAGTACTGCTTGCGGTCGAACTTGCTGTAGGGGGCGATGGTGCAATTGAGGGCCAAGCCGGCCTTGACCGCGTATTCCAGCACCTTCTCGTTGAGTACCGGCAGCGTGCCGGGCAGGCCCATGCAGATGGGATCAATTTGGGTGTTGGGGGGAGCGCCAAAGGCGGTCGCGCTGCTGGAGAAGATCTTGGAGCGGGTGCTGAGCTGGCAGTGCACCTCCAACCCAATCACAGCTTCGTATTCCACTTTGGCAGGGGCAGCAACCGTCATAGCTTCGGAAAGAGAATGCTGTTTCCCCATTCTAGTGGGATGTCGCCGGTTTCCCTCTCAAACGGTGGGACGGATCTCGAAGGTGGAGAGGCCCTTGGGCAGCTCGCAACGCTGTTCAACGGCCTCCACCTGCGAGCCGGGGCTGCCTTGCTGGCACCAGCGCAGCATTGCCTCCACCGCCGCCGGGGATCCCTCAAAAACGGCCTCCACGCGCCCATCCCGCAAGTTGCGCACCCAGCCGCCAACACCGGCGTTGCGGGCCATCGCTTCGGTGTAGGCGCGAAACCCCACCCCCTGCACTCGCCCGCGTACCCAAACGTGAACGCGAACCCTGTCGCTCATGTTGATGCCGATCCCTCTGAGGTACTGCCAGGTTCTGGGGCCGAGGTCGGCTCGGCTGGCTGGGCGGCAGCCTTCTCCGCCTGCTGCTCCAGGCGCTGCCAAAGAAAGTTAATGAGGGCAACCAGCGTCAGGATCCCCAACGAGATCCCGCCGGCGTACCCAATGGCTTGCCACAGCACAGAGGACATGAGCTTAACCTCACGAATGCCGGTGCGGAGGAACCCAACCTTTCTGCACCTTAGCAGAGGTCTTGGCCGACCAGGCGACCTATGGGCACGTTTGACAAACCCTCTGGAAAACCGTTCCGGCACAGAGATTTGACGGCAGGGGCAAAAGACTGGGTTGGCCTGAAATACGTGCGCGCCCAGAAAGAAATTCTTAAAAAGCCTTCGCCAGCCGCAAAACCGCATTTAAGATTCGTGACTAGGGTTGGATGCCGGGTAACTTGCATTCTTGTTGAGACCGAACCGGCCAGGCTTTGTCGGCTCGACCCATCCCTGCCGTACAGCCTGCTTGAACTGTTGGCTTGATCTTCTGCCTTCAACTGCGATGGATTCTTCGATCTCTCAATTCCAGCCTTCTTCCCGGCGGGATCCCGTGCCTTCTGACAGGCTTTCCCTGCGCATGGGGCAAGCTCTGCTGGGGCTGGCAGTGGCCACTTGGCTGTTGATGGGGCTGGGCAGTGCCACCCGAGTCATGAACGCTGGGCTGTCTTGTCCGGATTGGCCCCTTTGCTATGGGGAGCTTGTGCCTGTTCAGCAGATGAACCTACAAGTCTTTTTGGAATGGTTTCACCGCATGGTGGCTTCTGCGATAGGCTTGGCTACCCTGGTTCTGATGGGGTTTGCCTGGCTGAAGCGCCGGGCATTGCCTACTTGGCTGCCCTGGGGCTTGAGCTGGGCTTTTGTTCTGGTCTTGGTGCAAGGGATCCTGGGTGGGCTGACGGTGACGGAGCTGCTGCGCTTTGACATTGTAACGGCCCACTTGGGCACGGGCCTGCTGTTCTTTGCCACGCTGCTCACCCTGGGATTGCTGGCCTTGACAAGATCCGGTTCTGAGGGCTCTGTCCTGCGGGGGCAGCCAGGTGAAGGGCCATTTTCTATCGGCTACCTGCCTTGGCTGGGCTTGGGGGCGGTGCTGCTGATCTATGTTCAGAGCCTTCTTGGCGCCCTGGTGGCTTCTCAATGGGCTTTGCACCAGTGCTTTGCTGCTGGCGAGCTGTGCGGGGTGATGAACAGCCACTTGCTGGGCGTGGCTCCGGCTACCCTTGGGGTGTTGGCAGTGGCGGTGGCCACCGGGCTAAGGCGCAAGCGGATCCCGCGGCTCCTCAAGTTCTTGGGTCACGGGTCTGTCGGCCTGCTGTTGGCCCAGGTGGGGATCGGCATCTTGACCTATCGCTACCGGCTGCAGGTGGAGCCGCTGACGGTGGCCCATCAGATGATCGGTGCAGCTTTGCTGGCCTGTTTGCTGAGCTTTACGGTTCTGGCCTGGCAAATGCGAACTCAGCGGGAAGAAGCCCGGTGGATGGCCATGACCGCAGAAATGACCGGTGAGTGATTTCCATGCAGGATGTTTTCCAAGACCGTTACCGAGCCGCACCGACACGGATCCCTTCCCAAGTCTGCCATCACCGAACGGTATCCCAGGTTTTGCGCAGCTATAGCCAGTTGGTGAAGCCGAAGATCATCGCCCTCTTGCTGATGACCACGGCCGGCGCGATGTGGATGGCGGGCAACAGCGATCCCCTGAAGTTTGGCGTCACCCTCGTGGGGGGCGGGATGGCAGCGGCAGCGGCCAACGTCATCAACATGGTGTATGACGCCGATATCGATCGCATGATGGAGCGAACTCGCCATCGCCCTTTGCCTTCCGGTCGCATTCAGGCGCGACATGCTCTCCTGTTTGCCGGGATCCTAGCCGTGACTTCCTTTGGTTTGCTGGCCTATTTCACCAACCTGCTGGCCGCCGGTTTGGCCATGTTGGGGATCCTGGTGTACGTGGGAGTCTACACCCACTGGCTAAAGCGTTCCAGCACCCAGAACATCGTCATCGGGGGAGCGGCAGGAGCGATCCCGCCCTTGGTGGGCTGGGCGGCGGCCACGGGCGAGCTGAGCTGGGCTGCTTGGGTGATGTTTGCCATCATCTTTTTGTGGACCCCGCCCCACTTTTGGGCTTTGGCCATTCTGAAGCGGGAAGACTACGCCCGCGCCGGCGTGCCGATGCTGCCGGTGGTGGCCGGAGAAAGGTTGACTGCCGCCCAGATTCTCCTCTACGCGCTGCTGATACTTCCGGTCAGCTTGTTGCTGGTTTACCCCTTGCGGGTGCTGGGATCCTTTTACTTGAGTGTGGCGGCGCTGCTGGGATCCCTCTTGGTTTGGAAGGCGGTGCAGTTGCTGCAGGATCCCCACAATCGGGAGCGGGCGGCCTCCCTTTTCACCTTCGCCAACCTCTATTTGCTGCTGCTGTGTGGGGCTATGGGTCTGGACAGGTGGGCGCCGACCCACACCCTCTGGCATCAAGCCCTCGCCTCGCTGCAGGGGATCTACACCACGTTGCTGGCGCTGACTGGCTAGCTTGTAAGGCTGGATCCCTGGGTTGACAACTCACGTTGGCCAGCCAGTTCTTCCGGATTACAGCCCGCTCTGATCCAAAGTTACGATCGGTTAGCCACCGCTAGACGGATCCGGCTATGACGAATGAAGAGATCGAGACGCGGTTTGTCCAGTTGGCCGAAGCTGTAACCAGAGTGGCCGACACAGTTGCCAAGGTTACCGATGCCCAGCTTGCCTTGCAAACCCTCTCAGGGCGTCTTGCCGAAGTTGTCTTGGAACTGAGGCAGGAGCTGAGAGAACTGAGGCAGCGTCAGGCTGAATCGGATCAACGTTTTGAGGTTCTCCTTGAAGAAATCCGCTTCTTGATCCGCAACCAGGGAGGGGAGCGACCGTAGGCCAGCTTCCCCACTGAGGCTTTCTTCCGAGGCAGGGATCGCCCGCTCAAGGCTGTGTGAGGTGGGTCGGGAAGGGGAAAAAGGCGGGGGATTCTTGAAGTTTGCTCCCGATTTGAAATAACCCTGATTTTGCGAGCCGATCGGATCCCAGACAGATTGGCTATTCTGGAGATAGAGCTGGCAGACCAGGATCCCGATCGACATCCATAACAACCCGAACGCCAAAGCTGGTGGGAGGCGCAGATGGCTGACTACAATCGCGGCATCATGAAGTTCAAGGGGGCAGACAGCCCAATTGTTGTTTTGATCTCGGCAGGAATTGTGGCCGGGGTGGTCTCGGCCTTGATCTGGTGGGCTCTGCACTTTGCTTACGTGGCTTGAGATCTCAGCTTATTCCGCAAGCCAAGGGCAGTCTTTCCTGCACTGTCAGCCTTCCAGACGAGGTAGAAGGTTGGGATGAGGCTGTCGTGCAGCGCTTGCGGCAGTCTCTGCAGCACTGGTACCGCGACCACGGGCGGGATCTGCCTTGGCGTCGCAGTCGGGATCCCTATGCCATTTGGGTTGCGGAGGTGATGTTGCAGCAGACCCAGGTGGCGACGGTCATCCCCTACTTTCAGCGCTGGATGCAGGCCTTGCCCAAGATCCCGGACTTGGCGGCAGCCCCCCAGCAGCAGGTGTTGAAGCTATGGGAGGGCCTGGGCTATTACCGCCGGGCGCTGAACTTGCACAAAGCCGCCCAAATGTTGGTGCAGGAAGGCAACGGCGAGTTTCCCAGGGATCTGGAGCAGGTGCTGGCGCTGCCGGGGATCGGGCGCACCACGGCTGGCGGCATTCTCAGCGCTGCCTTCGATCAGCCTTTGCCGATTTTGGATGGCAACGTCAAGCGGGTGTTGGCTCGCTTGCTGGCTTTGCAGCAGCCTCCGGCCCGGTGTCTGCCTCTGTTGTGGCAGCTTTCTGAGCAATTGTTGGATCCCGTGCAGCCGCGGACTTTTAACCAGGCCCTGATGGATTTGGGAGCGACTGTCTGTCGTCCCCGAAAGCCTCGCTGCGGCCAATGCCCTTGGCAAGGAGATTGCGCCGCCTACAATCGAGGTCAACACCAGCAATTGCCTATGTCTGCACCCCGTACCCCTCGTCCTCACAAGCAAATTGCCGTTGCCATTGTTCTGCGGGGAACAGAAATCCTCATCGATCGACGGCTGGAAAGCTCCATGCTCAGCGGGCTGTGGGAGTTTCCCGGAGGAAAAATTGAGCCGGGAGAAACGGCTGCCGAGTGTGTAGTCCGAGAAGTGAAAGAAGAAATCGGTATCGATATCGAGGTGGTGGCGCCCTTAGCCACCATCGAACATGCCTACACCCATTTCACCATTACTTTGATCGCTTTTATCTGTCGCTACTTAGGCGGAGAAGCCCAAGCTCTGCAATGCAGCGAGGTGCGCTGGGTCAGCCCGGCGGATCTGTCGGCATTTCCCTTCCCGGGGGCCAATCAAAAGTTGTTTCCTCACTTGTACGCTTGGTTGGCCGAGCGGGGCAACTCATGGGAACACACCTAATCCGCCAAATGGCTTAGACCCTTCTGGAACCCCTGCCCCAAGACATTCGATAGGATAGTAGGTGTCCCGCTGCGGTGAGCTACGGATATGCTGGTTACTCTGGAAAAAGCTGGGGAAATTCTGGCCAAGGGATCCCATACCGCTATCCCGACCACAGATGGCAAGATCGCGCTGGTGCCCAAGGGAAAAGAAAACCTCAAACTAACGGCCAACGAAGCCATCAACCTCATGTTTTATGTCGTCCGCTCTGCTGAGCCCGCAGAGACGGTGATGGCCCAACTGGAGGAGGCAGTCTCCAAAGCCAAAGCCCCTGATCCCTTCGAAGAACGGGCCAGAAAATATCGAGAAATTCGTGGCACTTGAAGGGGCAGATCCCTCTGCCAGCTTGAGAGGTACTCCCCAAAGAAGGTTAGAAGCAGGAAGAGCTGAGGGCAACCAACTTTCCATCGCTGGTCCACCCCAGCAGCATCGGTTCCTGCGGTTGAATAGCCTGGCCAGTGAGAGCACAGCATTGGGCTTGATGGGCTGTGGCCGGGAAGCTGGCCCGAATATCCTCAGGGCTAAGGGTGGCAGCTCCCTGAGAATGACGCAGGACATAACTCCAAAGAATTTCCCGTATTAGAGCCTGGTAGCCCTGATTTCCGGCCAGCGCCTTCAGTCGCTGCTTCAGCTCACGCTCTAGCCGAATGCTGGTTACCTCCATCTGGGTCGTGGCAGTGGGAGAATTGGCACGGATGGGCATGTAGGGATCCTCCCTCGCAAGGTCTATACTACTTTTGTAGTATAGCCAGCTTTCTGCCTGAGCAGAATGACCCCGGTCAAAAGGGTTGTGGGCCATGGTTGAGTTGATCCCGTCCCGTCGCCGTGCCTTGGAGCACCTACTGGCTCGTCTTGGATTTAGGGATCCTGCTGTGTTGGCACAACTGCGCTGGGATCTGCTGGATCAGGCTCTGATCCACCCTTCTCTGGACAGCCGGCGGAACAACGATCGGCTGGAGTTATTGGGGGATTCTGTCCTGCGGATTCTGGCCACAGAATTCTTGTTTCAGTCCTATCCCCACTTGTCGGTGGGAGAGCTAACCGCAATTCGCTCCGACTTGATCAGCGATGCTCACCTGGCGGAACTGGCAGACCTGCACGGCCTAGATCGTTACCTGGAGGTGGGATCCAGCTCCCAAAACGACCTGGTCGGACGGGGTCGGCGGCTGGCGGATGCCTTCGAGGCTTTGCTGGGGGCTTTTTATCTCAGTTGGGGTATTTACACACTGCCCAGGCTGCATCCCTGGCTGGATCCCTATTTGCGCCGGCGAGTGGAGCAATGGTTTCAAGACCCCACTCGACGCAACCCCAAAGCAGCCTTACAAGAACTCACCCAACGCCTTTGGGGCAGTCTGCCGGAGTATCGCCTGGTGGTCGCCCAGGAGCATCCGCCTCAGTTCACCATGGAAGTCTGGGGGCAAGGACGGTGCTGGGGCCGCGGTGAAGGTCGCTCAAAAAAAGCTGCAGAAATGGCTGCCGCTGCCCAGGCCTACGGGCGCTTGCAGTCGGAGGAGACATGAGAGGCAATCACCCCTACGAGCTGGCCAGTTGGTTGTTTTTGCTGGGGAGCAGCCTGTTTGCGCTGGGCGAGGTGATAAACCTGGGCAGTGACCCATCTCTGTGGGATCCAGCAGCTCCAACCCTTCTCAACCCAAAGGGTGTCCAAGCCCTGCTTGGGATAGGCGCCAGTCTCCTGTTCGTCGTAGGCAGTGCTCTGTTTGTCCTCGATGCTCGTCGCCGTTGAAAGTGAGCAATCAAACAAGAGGCTTGGCTTGCTAGTGAGGACTTCGGCCAGCTACAGGAGCTACCGCAACAGTTCCATCCGCACTGCTTCTACATATTCCAGCAACTCTGGGGATCCCGTGCCTGCAGCCTGCCACAGTGTCAAAGCACGGCCCAGATCGGCAGCGGCACCGGCCCTATCCTCTCCCTGATAGGCGCGCGCCATGCCGCGGTGGTAGTAGCCCTCGGCTTGCTGCGGCTGCACCTCGATAGCTCGGCTGAAATCCTGAACGGCCAAGTTGAAGTCGCAAATGCTGGCCCACATCAGGCCGCGATGGACATAGGCATCGAAAAGATCGGCAGGGCTTTGGTTTTGCTCGGCCAGTTCAATAGCCAGGTGCGACACATCAAACGCCGATTCCAGATGTCCTTGTTCCGCCCAGATGCGAGAGCGCAACAAGTGGAGTTGGGGGTTGCGATAGGCAATGCGATCCAGGGGGGACAACGTTGCCAAAGCCTGCTCCAGCTCCCCAAAATACTCGTGTTGAATCCTGGCCTTGAGCAAGTAAGCTTCAGACAAATAGGGATCCAAAGCAATGGCAATGTCCAGATCCCGCAGCGCCAAGCTCAGCAGGTGGTCAACAGCAGTCGCCTGGTCTGGCTCGGCCAAGGCCAAGGGAGCGCCCTGCAACCGATCCCAGAAGTACCGAGCCCGCTGCAGATAGAGCTGCGCGTTCCCCGGCTCCTGTTCAATCGATTGGGTTAGCCACGCCAGCTCATGGCGAACATCCACCTGGGCAGAGAATAGAGAGAGAGATGACGGCAGAGAGAGCTCCCCAGCTTCCAGAGACACTTCAGTGGCAGAACCCCACTCTTGACGAGACGAGACCAACCAGCCACATTCGCCGCCCAAACACAGCCAAGACAGCAAACCCAGAAGCGCCGATCCGGAGAACAAAAGACTGGGCCTCAGCATGGATCCCACCCCACGAACTAGCTTGAAGTAAAGAGTTGCCTCTAAGCTAGTTCGCCACAGCCGCAGTGTCCAGACTTTCAACAATGCCTGTCCTGCCCCAACCCTCGGCAACTCCCCCCTAGGGGAGCCTGCCGCCGGCCAGATCCACCAACTCCACGCGACGATTCTTTGCCCGGCCCTCGTCAGTGGCGTTGCTGGCAACAGGAGCGGAGAATCCCACACCAACCGGATAGAGTCGGCGCTGCTCAATGCCAAGCTGAACCAAGCGGTTGACCACAGCTTCGGCCCGACGCCGCGAGAGGCCAAGATTGTAGTCGAAGCTGCCGGTTGCATCGGTATGGCCGACCACGAGGATGCTGAGGTCGGCGCGCTCGCGCATCAGCTTGGCGATCTCGGCAAGGGTGGGCTCGGCAGCCGCTTCGATTTGATCCGAGTCATAGGCAAAGAGAATGCCGTAGAGAGCGATCCGGCCATCGCGGCTGATGGCTTGATCCAGCTCGCTGCTGGTCACCAGTTCCAGGCGCTGCTGGCGAGTCTTGACATCGATGACATCCACCCGCCCCAGGGTAATCCCGGTCGGGATCCGTCCACTGCCGCGCGTGACCTCCCAGTCATCGGTATTGACCACAAAGTAGGCGCTTACGAATCGCTCATCGCCTTCGGGCGACTTGCCACGTGCGGCTAAATAGGCAGCAGTGTTTTCTCTCGCGTTCTGGAACGGCCACTGCGCCCGTTCTTCCGGCGTGCCGTAGGTGCCCTTCATATCGAGGATCTCGTGGGCAATCTGGTTGTTGTAGCCGAGGGTCTCGATCTCCTCCCCTAAGCCGGAGAAGAGGATCTCAAAACCAGACTCTTTCAGTTCGGTTTCGTAGTTGCGCAGCGCCTCTAGGGGGGCAACCCGCTCCGGCAATCGGTAATAGGTTGTGATGCGGCGCCCCTCAACAGTTTGAGACCGATACGGCTGCACAGCTCCCATCGCGCCACTGAAGACGATTTTCTCAAGGGCAAACTTGAGGCGGTCGTAGTCGGCCCGCGATTGAAACACAATGCTGGAGCCGGCAAAGCGCTTGAGCCCCGGCGGATCCGCCGTTCCTGGCAGATCGGCCCGGGCTGGCCCCGCATTGACAAGCAGCGCTGTTAGCAGAGCGAAGGCAAAAGGTTGTAAACCTACGCGAAAAGACATAGCCACTCCCTGGTTTTTCCAAAGTCGTTACGGGGCCATTGCCTAGAAGTTTAGCTTGAAAATGCAAAGAGATTAAATACGAACTTTAATGTTTATGTGCTAGTTGCGAATAAGCCTTTACAAACGGGTTGTTGCACCTGAGCCGGAGTTAGATTTTCTACAGGAGGGAAGCGACCATGAGACAAGACTACACCCACATTGCCGTTATCCTGGATCGCACCGGCTCGATGGAGGCGATCCGCGACGATACGATTGGCGGATTCAACGCTTTTCTTCAGCAGCAGAAGTCAGAGCCGGGGTTTGCCACCCTCACTTTGGTTCAGTTTGACTCGCAGGATCCCTATGAGGTCATCCACTATTTCAAGCCCATCGCCGAAGTTCCCGAGCTAACCCGCGAGACCTATGTGCCCCGGGCCTCTACTCCCTTGCTGGATGCCATAGGTCGCGGCATCAACGATCTGGAAAGCAGCCTCAGCAAACTCGGCGAAGCAGATCGCCCTGCCAGGGTGCTTATGGTGGTGGTAACCGATGGCCAAGAGAACGCCAGTCGCGAGTTCCGCAAAGAGCAAATTGAAAAGATGATCAAAGAAAAAGAGAAAAACGGCTGGCAGTTTGTCTTCTTGAGCGCCGATCTGGCTGCCATCAAAGATGCCCATGACTTCGGCTTCGCTCCCAGCGCGGCTCTGCTTTACGAGAAGTCCAGCCTGGGCAGCCAAGGAGCGTGGCGCTCCCTTGCGCTGCGCATCTCCGACTACCGCTCAGCTCGTCTTCAGAGGTTGATGTTCTTTGAGGAAGATCGTCAGCATCCTGACGATCCGAACAAGAACCCTGACGAGCCGATCAAGAATAAACAAGAATAAAAAAATCTGGTGGAACTGGCCGAGACCCTAGCCACGCCAGCAGAGCTGAGCCAATGCCCGCTCACTGGGTTTATCCGCGCAGGGAGCAGTGCAAACAGAGGCGCAACGGGAGCTTGGCCAACTGGTTCCCAAAGAATACGTTGCGCTGCTGCGGCTCACCAACGGCCTTCAGATCAACAACGTCCTCTTCAAAAAGGCAGAGGAGCTGGTGTTCGATGGTCGGGATCGCCGTTTTCACATTGCGAATCTGGGATCCCCCAACGAGCGCTTCTCCTCCTTCGATTCCCTGGCGGCGTTGCTGGTCGAGGCTCTCCGCGAGCAGCAGGTGCTCTAGGCGTTCGCTCGGCCTGGATTCCTTCAGCGCCTTCTGGAGCAGCGGCGCAGCAGCCAACTGGCGGCGGCCCGATCGCCCTCGTCCCAGGCCAATCGCTCCACGGCCACCATCACCATCGAGGTAATCACTGCCTCACTGAGATGTCGGGAGCGCAAGTGCTGCACGGCTGAGGTGGCGGCCTCTAGGTCGCGCCTACGAATTGCGCGGAGCAGCTCATCGGACATAGACAAGGCCAACTCGCCTCACTACCTTTCTACCGCAGGAGCCAAAATTTCCCCTTCTTCCTCACCTTCTTGTCAGATAACGCAAAAATTCGTCTGGCTTCCCTAAAACTTCTTAAAGAACATCGGAGAAATTGTTGGAGAAGGAAGCTGTGCACTTCTCAAGAGGGAGCTGGGATCCGTTTTGGCCCAAGGCTTCCCAGTCCGCTCAACCCACCTCAAGTCAACCAGCCGAGAGATCAGCGGGCAGCCATGGCCGCTGGGGAGCGCGGGATCCCGTGCAGCAGCCGCTCCATCTCTGCTTGCAAATCCTGGGTCAGGGCTTGTACGGCTTGCCGGCGGTTGGCCTGGTAGGCGGGCCAGCGCTCCGAAACCGAGAGGGGATCCCCGATGCTGAAACGGGCCAGCCGCGGCCCCAACCTGGGGGGGTCAGCACCGACGGGGTTTTTCCCCTTGATCCAGGCCAAGAGGTTCCACAGCCGCAGGGCGGTTTCGGCCAGTTCCTCCAAACTGGGTTGCTCCGGCAGGGGACGCACAGCAAACACCATCAGGGTCTCCACCAGGCGCATGTGCCAGAGGTGGAAGCCGGCCTCCGAGGCGACGCGATTGGCCAACCCCTTCTCCAAAGCCGAAAGGGCAGCAATGTCGGCAATATCTTCCCGGTAGATCCAAGCCCAGCCTGCCTGTTCGATGCGATGCCGCCGCTCGATCAAGTCTCCCTGGGGCTGCAGGCCAAAGTGCTGCTCGGCCACGCGCAGGGCCAGATCCGATAGGCTTTGCAGACGTGCCAACAGATCCCCTCCCCCTCTCAGCTTAACCCGCGCCGCGTCGGGCAAAGCTGGGGCGTAGAAGCGCTCGTAAAAACGCTCCATCACCTGAATCAGATGTTCGGCCAAGCGGAGCAGGCGGGCCATCAGAAACCCCTTGCCGACATGGGCCGAGCGGGTGGCCGGGAGCTTGCAATCGGCCTCCATGCGGTGGAGCAACCTGTCCAGCACCGGGCTGGGATCCCTCAAGTAGGAGTAACGAAGGCCCACCGGCAAGATCAGCACCTCCTCTGGCCGTCCCGCCTTGTGCAGATCCTCTACCGCCCAAAAACCCATCTGGGCCACTCCCGGCTCCAGCGGGTTGAGCAGCCCACTCATGCCGTTGATCGTTCCTTCGGGAGCGACTGCCAGGGGGTACTGGCCCGACACAAACTGCTCGCGAGAGCTCTTCAGTCCTGCCCGATCCAGACGGCCCCGTAAAATCGGGATCCCGCCCAGCCGGGGCAATCCCCAACGGGCAATCGAGCCCAGCCACAGCGGCAGGCCACGGTCGTAGACAAACAAGACGTGGGGCCGCTGCCGCAGGCGGATCCCCTCTTGCCGGGCCACCCGAGGCAAAAGGTGGGAAAACAGGTACATCAAGCAGGGAGGATCGTCGAGGGTGGGGTGGCGAAAGGCAACCAACAGGCGAATCTTGCCTGCCTCAAATTGCTGATAAAGCTGAGCCAAACGCTCGCCCCCTTCTACCTCAATGCGCGGGATCCCTTTGGCCCATCGCAACCACAAGGGCAAACCCGTTTGGGCAAAACGAACCACCCACGGTGTCAATCGCGGCGGCAGAAATTTGAGAGGAGGTTGAACGGTCTGCTGCATAGGGATCCTCAAATCTAGGGTTGTCGCCATCGGTAAACCCAGGCTTTGGATCCCATCTTAAGGAGGGTGAAGAGGGAAGAAAGCCCCGCAGTGACAGTTTCTCAACTGGACTCCCTCCGCCCAACTCCAGAAGAAGTTCAGGCTCCTGCCGTTTTTTTCCTGCGGCCCCGTGTCTTTTTGGGGGCAGCTTCTTCTTTTGAGGTTGAGTCCTCCATCACCTGGCCGTTTAACACTTGCTTGAGGTGAATGTGCTTGTAGCCCAACTGAATCTCAAACTCATCGCCGGGCTTGAGATTCATCTTTTCGGTGTAGGCGGACCCGATGATGAGCTGCCCATTTTTGTGAACGCTGACGCGAAAGGTGGGCTCGCGACCGCGCTTGTCGCGGCTGGAACCTGGGCTGAGGCTCAGACCTTTTGCCTCCAGCACCGCGTCATAAAACTCATTTAAGTTGACGCGGAGCTTGTTGTTCTTGGTCACGGTCACGTAGCCGCAGCGCTTTGCCGTTTCCCGGCGCGGAAGATGCCCCAGCGCTTCGACCTTCTGAAGGAGAGCCTTCCCGGTTAAAGGTTGTGGTGGTATATCTGACATTTTTTAATGTCCTACATCCTTCCCCTAAGATCATAGCCTTATGATGTACTCCTGCAACCAAAAGTTTGAGGCTTTTCTTTCTCATTCGTCGAGCGCCCCAATCTCTGAGCACAGCTTCTGTGACTTCCGGTAGAAAATGAGCACGATTTCCCACTGCAGAGATCGGCGCGGCGGCTCTTATTGTCTTGCAAAAATGGGTTGGAAAGATGGCCAAGAGCAGCATGCCATCAGACCTAGCTTGGTGGGCCTTTTCAGCTCCTGGGGGAGGTCGGCAACATCCAGGCAAAGGGTTATTTCAAACCCAACTCAGAGGCTCCTCAGGCGCTCCACGCCGCCGACGCGCCCTTTCAGATGGGGGTGCGAGTTGCCAATGCGGCTCACTCGGGATCCACTCGATTGGCTACCGCTGAGACCACGATCATCGGCAGGCTGACCAGCAGACAGAAGCCCCACTGATCCCAAGACAAAGGTGCCGTGTCGAAAATGATGTTCATCACGCCCCACTGGCTGAAGAGGATCTGCAGCAGGATGGCCGCCCCAATGCCGATGGCAACAGCCGCCGTATCCATCAGGCGTTCGTGGTGGTCCAACTGGCTGGCCCGTCCGCGGCCCAACAGGGTGGGAATGGCTTGGCTGAGGCTGAGCAAGTAGAAAATACGCCCGATCACCAGCGCCTGAATGGCCATGCTGCGGGCCAGGTCGATATTGCCGGTGGTTTGTTCAATGTACTCAAAAACCCCGAAGATCAAGATCCAGTTGAAGACCGACACCAGCAGGATGCGCTGCAGCAGCCGAGGAGAAAGCAAATTGGCGTTGGGATCCCGCGGCGGCTGGGTCATCTCCCGCCCCGTGCTGGGCTCGAAGGAGAGGGGCACCGTCATGGTGATGGAGTTGATCATGTTCAGCCACAGCACTTGAACGGCCAAAATGGGCAGCTCCCGGTTGAGGAGGACGCTGAGGAGAATGGTCATCGACTCCCCCCCGTTCACCGGCAGGATGAAGGCAATGGCCTTGAGCAGGTTGTTGTAAACGGTGCGCCCCTCTTCGACGGCGGCCTCGATGGAGGCGAAATTGTCGTCGGTCAAGATCATGTCGGCGGCGGCTTTGGCCACTTCCGTGCCGCCCCTCCCCATGGCAATGCCCACATCTGCCTGCTTCAAGGCCGGGGCGTCGTTGACCCCATCGCCGGTCATGGCTACGATCTGACCCCGCGACTGCAGAGCTTCCACCAGGCGCAGCTTTTGCTCCGGCACCACCCGCGCAAAGACGGATCCCTGGTTGGCGGCGGTTACAAACTCCTCTGGGCCAAGCTGCTCCAGATCCCGACCGCTGTAGGCTTTTACCGGTTTGCCGCCGCCCAGGCCCATCTGCTCAGCAATGGCTTGGGCCGTGAGCACATGGTCGCCGGTGATCATCTTGACTTGGATCCCGGCAGTCTGGCAGGAGCGTACGGCGGCAATGGCCTCCGGCCGTGGCGGGTCAATCATCCCCTGCAAGCCCAAGAAAATCAGCCCTTCCTGCAGATCTGAGTGATCCACCTGCGTTTGGCTAGGGGGTACGGCTTTTTGGGCAAAGGCCAGAACCCGCAGCCCCTGCCGCGCCAAGGCCTCCACCTGCTGGCGAATCCGCTCTGCTTCCAAGGGCTGGATCTCCCCCTGGGATCCCATCTGGCTGCCGCAGCGGGGCAAGAGAGCTTCTACGGATCCCTTGACGTAGATACAGTGCTCCTCCGGCCCCAACCGGTGCAGGGTGGCCATGTACTGAAACTCGGATTCAAAGGGGATGCTGTCCAGGCGAGGGCGGCGGCACTGCAGATCTTCTCGATCCAGACCCCCCTTCTGCGCCGCCACGAGCAGAGCCGCCTCGGTGGGATCCCCTACCACCTCCCACTGGCCGTTGTCCTTGGGTTGGAGGCGGGTGTCGTTGCAGAGGCAGCCGGCCAGTAGACAGGCCTCCAGCGAGGGCCATTGGCGCACTTCGACGGGGGAATTGGCTTCCTGGGATAAGATCTGGCCCTGGGGGCTGTAGCCACTGCCGGCGACCCGGTAGAGCCGGGATCCGGCGTAGATGGCCTGCACCGTCATCTGGTTTTCTGTGAGGGTGCCGGTTTTGTCCGAGCAAATCACCGTGGCGCTGCCCAGGGTTTCTACCGCCGGCAACTTGCGGATGATGGCATGGCGGCGGGCCATGCGGGAAACCCCAATGGCCAGGGTTACGGTAACTACCGCCGGCAAGCCTTCGGGAATAGCACTCACCGCCAGCGCCACTGCCGCTTCAAAGACGCTTGCTGCCGCTTGGCCCTGCACCAGCCCCACCAAAAAAGTGAACGCAGCCAAGGTGAGGATAATTTTCAGCAAGGTCAGGCTGAACGCCTCAAACTTGCGCGTCAGGGGAGTTTGCAGGGATCCCCCTTCTTCAATGAGCTGGGAGATGCGACCTGTTTGGGTCTGGTTGCCGATGGCCACCACCACCCCCGCCCCTTGGCCAAAGGTGACGAAGCTGCCGGCGTAAGCCATGTTCTGTCGGTCGGCCAGAGGAGTGTCTTCCGGCAGGGATCCCAGCCGTTTTTCCACCGGCACCGACTCTCCCGTGAGGGCCGATTCGTCCACCTGCAAGTTGCGCGCACTCAGCAGGCGCAGGTCGGCGGGCACCCTGTCTCCCGAGCTCAAGAGCACCACATCCCCCGGCACCAGCTCCCGCGAGGGCAGCCGCACTTTCTGCCCCTCCCGCAGCACCGTGACTTCAGTCACCACCGACTTGGCCAGGGCGGCAATTGCCTCCTCCGCCTTGGCCTCTTGGATGTAGCTGATGAGGGCGTTGATCACCACCACCGCCCAGATCACGATGGCGTTGCGCCAGGATCCCAGGAACGCCTTGACCGCCCCAGCCACCATCAGGATATAGAGCAGCGACTGGTTAAACTGCTGCAGAAATTTGACCCAGGCCGGCGTTGCAGCTTTGGCTTTCAGCTCATTGGGGCCGTATTGCTGCTGCCTCTTCTCCACTTCAGCTTGAGAGAGGCCCTTTTCCAACAGCCCCGCCAAAGACATCTCCTCTCCGAGGAGTTCCTGGATGGCTTGCTCCTCCGGCAGGGCATGCCAGGCAAGGGCCGGGAGCAGCTCAGGGGATGAAGATTCGGCCATGTTCGGAATCTTGAGTTACAACACCGCGAGGGTTGGATGGGCTGCCTGCCCTCCTTATCTCTGATAGCCTAACCAATGCCATGGGCCCTTCCCGGCAAGGTGTCCTTCGAGCGGCTCCTTACCAAGACAAGCGTCAACAACGTTTAGGCAGCCGGCTAAGATTTGCTTAAAATTCTCAATAGATAGAAAGGATGAACATATTCTTATTAGGTAGAATGATTAGCTAGAGCTTGTAGGGAGCCAAAGGGCTTCGGCTGAACTGTCCGGGCTCCTGGACAGGTGAGCTGGCTCTTTTGCTGTTTTTTAATATGGCCAATTGAGTCTAGCGGTAGCTTTTTTTGTTTCTGTTTTGAGGGAGTTATGGTAGTACCGACTACAAAGCCAAGGGAGTTGCAAGCCCAGTCAGCAGCAGTGCCGCAAAACGGCGCGCGCTCCGAGGTGCAGGGGGCTGCTTCTGGGAGTTCTCCTACAGTTATTCACCATCAGATTGTCGTCGTCGGGGGAGGGGCAGCCGGCATCAGTGCAGCAGCCCAGTTGCTGGAGCGCCAGCGCAACCTCGACATTGCCATCATCGAGCCCTCCGACAAGCACTACTACCAGCCCGGCTGGACGCTGGTGGGCGGGGGCATTGCGCCGCTGGCCAAGTTTGTTCGCGATGAAAAAACCGTCATCCCCAGGGGAGCCAAGTGGATTCAAGCGCGGGTGGCCGAGCTGGATCCGGATCACAACCGCGTCATCACCGAGGCCGGCCAAGTTATCGAATACGACTACCTCATCATGGCCCCCGGGATCCAAATTGACTGGCACCTGATCGAAGGCCTGCCGGAAGCGTTGGGCAAGGGCGGCGTGACCAGCAACTACTCCAAAGACTATGCCCCCTACACCTGGGAGACCATCCGCAACTTCCAGGGGGGCACGGCCATCTTCACCTACCCCGCCACTCCCATCAAGTGCGGCGGCGCGCCCCAGAAAATCATGTACATGGCCGACGACGTTTTCAAGAGCAAAAGCGGCGTTGGGGTCAACACCAAAGTTATCTTTTGTACTGCCACTCCCACCCTCTTCGCGGTGCCAGAATACAGCGCCGCCCTGGAGAAAGTGGTGGAGCGCCGCGGGATCCAGGTAAAGTTCAGGCACAACCTCAAGGCCATCCGGCCCGAGGCGCAAGAGGCCATCTTTGAGGTAACCACCGACAAGGGCAAGGAAGAGGTAAGCCTGCACTACGACATGATCCACGTGGCTCCGCCCATGAGCGCCCCGGACTTTGTCAAGCGCAGCCCCCTCGCGGGACCTGGTGGCTGGGTGGAGGTGGACAAGTGGACGCTGCAACACCCCCGCTACCCCAACGTGTTTGCTCTGGGGGATGCCTCTTCCCTGCCGACTTCCAAGACGGCAGCCGCAGCCCGCAAGCAGGCGCCGGTGCTGGCGGAAAACCTCTTGGCGGCCATGCAGTCCAAGCCGCTGCTGGCCCGCTACGACGGCTACACCTGCTGCCCCCTGATCACCGGCTACAACTCCCTGATCATGGCGGAGTTTGCCTATGACGCAAAGCTAGCTCCCTCTTTCCCCCTGGATCCAACACGAGAGCGCTACTCCATGTACCTGGCCAAGGTGCACCTGTTGCCCTGGCTGTACTGGAACCGCATGCTCAAGGGCAAGAAATTTGAGGCAGATATCTTCAAGCCCCTCAACAGGCTGGTGCATCGCTACTAAGGCTCTCCACCCCCCTCACCCCCAGCCCCTCTCCCCAAGGGAGAGGGGAGTTCTTTTACAGAGCTTGCTCGCTCTGCCGCTGTGTTACCTCAGGTATGAGAGCTGCTGCCATCCAGATCCTCAATCTGCTTGTTTGGCATGGCACCGAAAGCGCGGCGGCTGTGGTGATGGAGGTGATCTCCGGGTTTGGGAAATGCAGTAGGATCGAGGTGAAGAGAGAGGAGGGGCAGGCGATCGCGTCTTTGCTGTCGCCACCAGACAGCGGGATGAGGAAAGTCCGGGCTTTCAGAAGAACACACCGCTGGGGAAACTCCCAGTGCGGGTAACCGCGAGGACAGTGCCACAGAAACATACCGCCGATGGCTGGGATCCCAGCACAGGTAAGGGTGCAAAGGTGGGGTAAGAGCCCACCAGCAACGTCGAGAGGCGTTGGCTCGGTAAACCCCGGTGGAAAGCAAGGCCGCAGCCGCAGGATCATGGCTGTTCTTCGCCCCTGTCGGCTGCATCGAGATCACGGTACCCAGTAGACGCTGGGGAAGGGTGCTCTCGATGGTGGTGAGCCGCTAGAGGGTGATGGCAACATCACTCCCAGATGGATGATCGCCAGTGCGGGTTAGTTCTTGAAAGTTTTGAAAGAACGCCCCACTACAGAACCCGGCTTACAACCTCCTCTCTTTTCCCCTCTTTTTGGTGCCCATCGCCTGTTTTCGTCCCGCCACTCGCGATAGCGGGACGGAGTCCTAAAGCCGCATGAGAGGAGGCTAGCTCTCTGCCTTTTTCACGTCGGTCAAGCCTGCCATCCACAGCTCTACGCAGGCTTGGAGTAGGTCTGGGATTGGTTCGCTTTCAGCGTTTGATGAGCGGCCATGGGACAACTTCTCCTCGCCGCTCGAGGGCAGGCCGGCGGTGACGGCCAACACGGCTGCCCCCAAAATCATCAGGTGTAAAACCCCAGCGGCTCGGTGAAGGCGCTCGGGCTCGACCGATTGGAACTCAGAGCTGGGGAACTGTTGCAAGTATTGTGTTAGCTGTTCCTGCGCCTGAGAAAAGCCGAGCCTCAGAGCGCGGCGATGCTCCTCGGAATAAAAGCCTGCTTCTCCAACCAAAGAGCGCACCAGCTCAGGATTATCGGCCAGCGCCCGAAAACAGGTGTGGACATAGCGCAGCAGAATGGCCTGCAGCCCAGAGCCTTGGAATGAGGCGGGATCCCCCTGGAGAGGAAGATCGGCAATGCCGGAAAAGACCCCCAGCTCACCAAACACGGCCAAGAGCAGCCCCTGCTTGCTGCCAAAGTGCCGAAATAGGGTGACTTCATTAACGCCGGCTAGGTCTGCGATTTGACGGGTGGTGGTCTGGGTAATGCCCTGACGAACAAACAGCTCCCGAGCCGCGTCTAGCAGCCTTTGCCGAGAGGAAGAACGTGCCATGGTGGGTGATGGGGTAAGGAGTTAGGAGAAAACCCTAGAGAACGGCAGCAGCCTGCAAGTAGCGCTTGCATTCGAGGTGAAATATCGTTAAGCTTAGCCTCAGGCGAGATCAAACCTGCTGCTTTTCTGCTCTCTTGTAGCCGCTTTCACTGCTGGGGCTTGCTTGGGCGGGCCTTCAGGGATCCCGGTTTGCCTTTCAGGGTTGTGAGCTCCTTGTGAGCTGAGTCAGGGATTCAGTGGCCTTTGCATGAGAAGCAACTTTGTGAGGAGGTATTTGATTCTGCGCTGCCCTTTCTCTTTTTCTGAGGTTTTGCTGGTTCATGGCCGTTTCCCTTCCTTCCCAATCGCTGGATAATCCTGACCGTTCTGCTTCGCTCACTCAGCCTGAGCCCCAAAAGTCTTTCCGGTTTGCCTGGGAATTTGTTCTCTTTTTCATTGTTTTTCACGCCCTCGCTTTGGTGGGCGGCATTTTTTACTTTTCCTGGCCGGCCCTGGGAGTGGCTCTATTGCTTCACTGGTGCTTCGGCAGCTTGGGCATCTGCCTAGGGTATCATCGTCTTCTTAGCCATCGCAGTTTCCAAGTGCCCAAGTGGCTGGAATATGTCTTTGCTACCTTCGGCGCTCTCGCCATCCAAGGGGGGCCGATTTTCTGGGTGGGCGGCCATCGTCAGCATCACGCTTTTACTGAAGACGAAGAGCGGGATCCCTACTCTGCTCGCAAAGGCTTTTGGTGGAGCCACATGCTCTGGCTCATTTACCAACGGGAAGAGTTTTTTAACCGTGAGAAGTATTCTGCTTTTGCGCCGGATTTGGCTCGGGATCCTTTTTATCGTTGGCTGGACAAGTATGGGCTGCTGCTGCAATTGCCGCTGGCTGCCGTGCTCTACTTGCTGGGGGGTTGGTCGTTCGTCATCTATGGCATCTTTGTGCGGACGGTGTTGCTGCTGCACTGCACCTGGTTGATCAACTCTGCCAGCCACCTCTGGGGTTACCGAACTTTCGAGAGCGACGACAATGCCCGTAACCTTTGGTGGGCGGCCATCTTAACCTACGGTGAAGGCTGGCACAACAACCATCACGCCGACCCGAAGCGCGTGAAAGCAGGCTTGCGTTGGTGGGAGATCGACATGACCTACTGGGCCATTTGGGTGCTGGCAAGACTGGGTTTGGCCCGTAGATTGCATCTGTCTGACCAAAGCCAGGCTACTGGCTGAACGGCTTCTGTCCCAGAACTTGCAGAGGAATCGTCAAGGGATCCCCACCCCTGGGGATCTCTTTTTTATTTAATTGCAGAAAGGGCTATTCTTCTAAGGGGCTATACTGCCACGTTCCGTAGTGGTCGAGAATGCGCTTAATTTGCTCTGGGTCGGCACCGGGTTTTTGACAAATATGCAACGCCTCTACTTGGCTGTCTTGGTAGCGAAAGCTGGAGTCTTTTTTCCACTCCAGCTCCGTTTCTACCCCTGAAACACAGGCCAAATGGGCAGCCACTTCCCGATAAACCATCAGGGGCATGGAATCGTAGCGAACAGCGTAACGTTTCAGCTCAGGGATGCTCACGGATGACAACTCAACCTACACAACTCAAAATGTAGCTACCTCTAGCCAAACTGGAAGACTTCCCAAGGGCTCTCGGCAGCCTCTTTCTTCCCCTCACCCCCGCTCCCAGAAGCAATCGCGGTGCAAAACGCAAAAAAATCCCCTGATTAAGACTCTACGTTGGGCGTTTGGCTACTGGTAAAGCAAGATGGGGCTAGGCAATTTTGTCATCCACTAGGGTGCAGCAATTGACCTGATCCAGGCAAATCTTTCCCCATTGCAGAGCCCAGCGTACCAAAGCCACCCGATTTGCAGTTCGGGTTTTACTCAAAATGTTGCTGATGTGATTGTCAACGGTACGTTTGCTAATCTCTAAGCGCTCCGCAATGTCCTGATTGGTCAGCCCTGCAGCAATCAACTCGATGACCTGCAGTTCCCGCTCCGACAACAAATCAGCGGAATGATAGTCGGCGCCCATTCCGAATGCCTGTAGGATGAACTGTAAAGATTACCTACCCCAATTGTAGGGGATCCCCTCCAAGATGGATAGTCCCGCCGCAGGAAAATCTGCGGCAATTCTCAGGCCGAAGGGTTTGGCGATGTTGACGGGAGCGCTTCTGGGCAGCTTTCACAGGGCATCGGCGCGTTTCCGGGGCAGTTCCAACTGAACCCACAGTCCACCTGCTTGTGGGTGATTGCGCAGACGGATCGTGCCCCCGTGAAGTTCCACAATTTGCCGCACGATCGCCAGCCCCAGGCCGGTGCCGCCTTTGCTGCGGGCCCGCGCCGCATCGGTGCGGTAAAAGGGTTGAAAGACCAGCTCAAATTGATCCTCCGGCAGGCCAGGGCCGTGGTCGTACACCTCCAGCCGCACCTGGGATCCCTGTTCCAAGAGCAGCACGTGGACAGGGGAGTCGGGCGCGCCATATTTGACGGCGTTGTCCAAGAGGTTGAGGATGAGGCGGTAGAGGCGCTGTTCATCTCCCCAGAGATAGAGCTGGGAGGGGCTGCTCAGGTGCAGTTCCTGGTGACGGGGCTTGGCCAGCGGTTCTAAGCTCTGCCAGGCTTCGCGCACTAAGGCTGCCAGATCCACCCAGCGCCATTGGGAGCGGGATCCGGCCCCCAAGTTAAGGGCGCTCAGTTCCAACAAGTCTTGTACCAACTGGCTGAGGCGCAGCGTCTCGTTGAGCAATCGTTCCACCCAAACCGCTTGTGCGGTGTCGACCCGGCTTTGTAAAGTTTCGGCCAGCAGGCGAATCGAGGTGAGGGGGGTTTTCAGCTCGTGGGCCACATCCGAGGCCCAGCGATCCCGTTGTTGGGCTAGCAGGGTAGCTTCCAGCCGGTCTTCCAAAAAGATGGCAACCTGCCCCTGCGGCAGTGGAAGCCCCCAAGCCCGCAGCGGAACCGGTTTATTCTCGCCGCCGGAAGGGTAGAAGATCCATTCGCGGCTCTGGATGGGCGTGTTGGCCCCCTGGCGGCGGGTGGCTTCGATGAGCTGATCCAACTCATAGGAGCGCACCCACTCCAGCAGGAGCTTGACGCCCGGCTGCCACTGGCCAATGTGCAGCAGGCGTTGAGCGGCAGGGTTACACTCCAGGACCACGTTGTTCTCGTCCACCCGCAGATATCCCCAGGGCAGGTGGTGGCTGAGATACTGCCAGTCTTGCAGGTGTCGTTTTTGGCTGGCCCACTCCAGTTCTTGTTGGCGCAGGTGGCGGCTGAGCCGGCTGAGCATCTGTTCTGGCGAACTCAGAGGCAGGGGCACGTGCAGCAGGGATCCCAACTGTTGCAATTGGCGGACGAAGCGGCGCCGACTCTGCCAGAGCAAAATCAGCGTGCCGAGTAGGCCGATGCCCAACCCAATGAGGATCCCGCTTTCCACTCCCATGGGCCCATCCCCTTTGCCGCCATTGTCGCCCAGGGATGGGGGGGTGAATACCGAACAAGCGAAGGGATCGGGATCTTCGCATCCTTATCGGCGATGCACCATTGTCGTGCTGGCCTGGTCGGTGGGCACCAGCAAGACCTCACTGAGGTTGACGTGGGGGGGACGGGTGACGGCAAACAGCACCACCTCGGCCACATCCATCGCCGTCAGGGGGGTGAGGCCCCAATAGACCGCTGCCGCCCGCTCGCGATCGCCGTGGAAGCGCACCTGGCTGAACTCGGTTTCCACCAAGCCGGGCTGGATCTCGGTGACGCGAATGGGGGTGCCCAGCAGATCCAGCTTCAGGCCCTCGGAGATGGCCCGCACGGCGGCTTTGGAAGCACAATAGACGGCGCCGCCGGGATAGGTCTGCCGACCGGCAATGGAGCCGATGTTGACCACATGGCCGCGGCCCCGCTCCACCATGCCGGGCAAGACTGCGCGAGTAACATACAGCAAGCCCTTGATGTTGGTATCGATCATCTCCTCCCAATCTTGCAGAGCACCGGTGTGGAGCTTGTCCAAGCCGCGACTGAGGCCGGCGTTGTTGATCAAGATGTCGATCTCAGCCCAGACCGGCGGCAAAGACTGGAGCGCCTGTTGTACGGCTGCCCTGTCCCGCACATCCAAAGTCAGCAAGTATGAGGAAGCGCCGTAAGCCTGCTGCAACTCCATAGCCAGCTCCTGCAGACGCTCCTGACGGCGGGCCACCAGGATCAGCTTGGCCCCAGAACGGGCAAAAAGCGTGGCACAGGCTGCCCCGATGCCGCTGCTGGCACCGGTGATGAGCACAATGGCGTTTTCCAGCATAGTCCGCAAGAGTTGAGGGGCTACTAGGGGATCTGCGGCTGGGAACGGGCCGCTTTCCCTGCTTGAAGCGAGCGCTCCAGCAGCTTAACGCAAGCATAGAGTGTATCCAAATGGGGAGTCGGGATCCCTGCCCAACGCCCCAGCTCCGCGATGGCGCCGACAATGCTCTCGATCTCCGTCGGTCGCCCCCGCTCAATATCCTGCAGCATCGAGGTGCGATGGGATCCCACGCGGGCTGCATCCTTGAGCCGCTCTTCCAGAGAGACCGGCAGCCGGATCCCCAGCGCTTGGGCCACAGCCTCGGTTTCCTGCATCACCGACTCAACCAAAGCATGGGTGGGCGGGTACTGGGCAATTTCGTCTTGGGCCGCGCGGGTGAGGGCGCTGATGGGGTTGAAAGCGGCGTTGCCCCACAGTTTTTGCCAGATCTCGACCCGAATTTGGGAGGTGAGGGTTACAGCAAGCTGCGCCTGCTCAAAGATGGCCGCCAGAGAGCGCAGCCGCTCCGACAACGATCCATCTGGCTCCCCCAGAATATAGCGCCCGCCGCCGGTGTGCAAAACTACCCCCGGCTCTGCCAACTGCACAGCGATGTACACCACACAGCCGATCACCCGCTCGATCGGCAGATGGGCGGCGATCACCCCGCCCGGATCCACCGAAGTCAAGGAGCGCCCCTCAAACTCGCCGCCATGCCGGTAAAAGTACCACCAGGGAACGCCATTCTGAACAACCACAACGGGGGTGTCCGGGCCACACAGGGATCCCAACTGTGGGGCAAGCAGGGGCAAGCTGTAGGCCTTGACAGCAACGATCACCACATCTTGCCGCCCCAGCTCAGCCAAGTCGTCGCTGGCTGTCAGCCGCTCCACCCAAGCCTGGGAAGGATCCCCCTGCCGGATCAGCTTCAACCCTCGGCTGCGGATGGCCTGCAAGTGGGATCCCCGTGCCACCACACTCACTGGAAAACCGGCTCGGGCCAGGCGGACGGCCAAATGCCCCCCGACTGCCCCGGCGCCAACGATGCCGATTTTCATGTTTCACCAAGCGAGGAAATCCCTACTCGGCCCCGCCCTGGGTGACGCGCAGGATCCCGTATCCGAGCGCCACGCCCACTAGGGTCAGGACAATGGAGAGCCCAGCAATGGTGAAGATCTCACTAGCCATAGATTCCTCTCAGGTGGATTGCCTCGCCCTTCAAGGATATCGGATCTTGGGCCTTCGGCCTTCCCTGAGGTGAGGCGGCCCCTCACGCTCAATATCTCAGGAGAGAAAAACCGCAAAGATTACAGTCTGTGAAGATCCCGGCCACCTCGGACTTGATGGAGGCGCGTCACCCGCCTCTATAATGAAAGCAATTTACAAGTCTTTACCGGCATAGGCTAGATTGTAATGCCTACAGCCGTAAAGCTTGTCCGGTAGCTCTCAGATGGCTCATTGGGCCGTTGTTGAGTACTGGAAACGGTTCTGGACAGGGTCTTGGAGCACTGGGAGTCCTACCTGTAAGAGCTCCTGAGTAGCTCTGGCCAAAGAGCCGTTAAAAGAAGGTGAGGCAAAAGACCCGCGAGTTGAGTCTTTATACCTAGGCTCTTCTCTTGCTTCAAGGAAGCAAACTTTGTAGTTTCATTAGCGTTCTCATTCATTTAGATCTTTTTTGGGAGAAGTTGAGATGACCATCGCGGTAGGGCGCGTACGCCAGGAGCGAGGATGGTTCGACATCGTCG